>CAMLCW010000164.1 GCA_946478645.1 uncultured Variovorax sp. | reverse complement strand
TGCGACTTTGCGGAGCTATCCATGCTGATCAATTGCGTGGCGTATGAGAACGGCGTCAGGCTCGCCGACATTCCGGTCGAAGACATCAGCGAGTACATCCAGCGCCCGGGCTGCTTCGTCTGGGTGGCGCTCGGCGATGCGACGCCCGGGGAACTGGACGAGATGCAGAAGGAGTTCGACCTGCATCCGCTCGCCGTCGAAGACGCGCACCACGGCCACCAACGGCCGAAGGTGGAGGAATACGGCGATTCGCTGTTCGTGGTGATGCACCTGGTCGAGCCCTCGCCGGAGGGCGAGCACTGCGCGAACGTGGGCGAGGTGAACGTGTTCGTCGGCGCCAACTACGTGCTGTCGGTGCGCAACCGCAGCCAGCAGGGCTTCCTCGACGTGCGCGAGCGCTGCGAGCGCGAGCCGGAGCTGATGCGCAACGGCCCGGGCTTCGTGCTCTATGCGCTGATGGACGCGGTGGTGGACCGCTACTTCCCCGTGATCGACGCGCTCGAGGTGGAGCTCGAATCCATCGAGCAGCAGCTCTTCACGCAGGGCGGCGCGGCGCGCGACAAGATCAAGCAGCTCTACGACCTCAAGCGGCGCAGCATGGTGCTCAAGCGCGCGGTGGCGCCGCTGGTGGAAGCCGCGGGCAAGCTGCACGGCGGGCGGGTGCCGCACATCTGCCTGAGCTCGCACGAGTACTTTCGCGACGTGGCCGACCACCTGGGGCGCATCAACGGCTCGATCGACGCGATGCGCGACACCATCGGCACGGCGATCTCGGTGAACCTCTCGATGGTCACGATCGAGGAGAGCGAGGTCACGAAGCGGCTGGCCGCCTGGGCCAGCATCTTCGCGGTCTGCACGGCCTTCGCGGGCATCTGGGGCATGAACTTCGAGCACATGCCCGAGCTGAAATTCCGCTATGGCTATGCGGCGGCGCTGGCGCTCATGGCGAGCACCTGCGGCTATCTCTACTACCGCTTCAGGCGCGCGGGCTGGCTCTGACGGGCTTTGCCCGTGCGTCAGGCGTCGTGCGTGTCGTGCGTGGCCGCCGTGCCGCGGCGCCAGTAGCCCGAGGCGCGGGTCCACTTCGGGTTGGCGCCGCGCTCGCCGACCAGGTGCGCGCGCAGCGCCTTGGCGATGGCCGACTCGCAGGCGACCCAGGCATGGAAGTCGCCGGCCGGCAGCGCCATGGCCTTCAGCGCGTCGAGCAGGCCGGAGCCCACGCCGGGCTCGGTGCCTTGGCGATAGACCCACTGCAGCGTGAGCTCCGCGCGCGTGTCGAAGGCGATGCGGTCGGCCTCGCCGTCGACTTCGGCCAGCACCACGGCGCGTGCGCCGGCCGGCAGTTCCGCGAGGCGCCGGCCGATGGCGGGCAGGGCGGTGTCGTCGCCGATCAACAGGTGCCAATCGAAGCCGGTCGGCACGATGAACGAGCCGCGCGGTCCGCCCACGCCGAGGATGTCGCCGGGCCTGGCCTGCAGGGCCCATTGCGTGGCGGGGCCGGCATCGTGCAGCGCGAAGTCGATCTCGAGCGTGCCGGCGGCCGCGTCGTGGCGGCGCGGCGTGTAGTCGCGCATGGCGGGCCGCTGGCCTTCGGGCCACACCGGGCCGTCGGGGCCGGCGGTGGGCAGCGTGAGCTGGCCAGTGGCCGGGTCGGGGAAGAAGAGCTTGGCGTGGTCGTCGAAACCGGGGCTCGTGAAGCCCGCGAGCTCATCGCCCGCGAGCGTGATGCGGATCATGTGCGGCGTCAGGCGTTGCACGGCGTGGACCGCGAGGCGGCGAAAGCGCAGTTCGTGGCGCACGCGCTGCGGCGTGCGGTCGGGAGCGAGGGAGGGGGTCGAGCCGGTAGAGAAGTCGGTCATGGATCGGTGGTGTCTGTCAGATGCGTTCGATCTGCTGTGCGGCGTTGTCGAGCACGGCGGCGAAATCGTGGGCTTGTTGTTCGGAAAGGGGCGCGCCCGAGAGCCGCAGGCGCATCGCGAGCTTGAGGTTCTCGATGGCGCGCGCGACCTGCGGCGGGCGTTCGCTGCGCAGGCCTGCGCCGTCGACGCCTTCCTTCATGCGCGCCATCATGGCGTCGGCGGTGTCGCGGTTGGCAGCCAGGAAGACCATGCCGCGCGCGGTGATGGTGTAGCGCTTGCGGTTGCTGGTGCCCTCGGCCGCCACGGTGAGAAAGCCCATCTCCTCGAGCATCGTGAGCGTGGGGTAGACCACGCCCGGGCTCGGCGCGTAGCGCCCGCCGAGGCGGTCGCCGATGGCCTTGATGAGTTCGTAGCCGTGCGAGGGCTTGTCGGAGATGAGCCGCAGCAGCACGAAGCGCAGCCCGCCGTGGCCGAACACCCGTCCGCCGCCGCGGCCACCGCGGCCGGACGGCATGTCGTCCTCGGGCGCGGGCCGGGCGTCGCCGCCGGCGATGCCGTCGTCGTGCTCCCCGCGCGGCGCGCGGCAGGCGTGATGGTGGTGAAGGCCGGCGTTGCAATGGCGCATGGCGTTGTCCTTTTCGATGTATATCGAATTTATTTTAGATATATCTAAATCGAAGTCAAACGCCGCCCGGCAGAAGGCCTTGCAGCCGACGGGGTCAGCCGGCGGTTCCGACCAGCGGTTCGAGTGCGGCGCGGATCCGCCGTATCGCCATCTCGTGCGGCAGTGTCTGTGGCCCGCGCCCGTGGGTGCCGGCCTTGCGGATCAGCCGCAACTGTTCGCGCTGCAGGCGGGTCTTCAGGCGCCGCGCGCGCCGGCCGTAGCGCCTGCCGATGTCGCGCCGCACCTTGTAGCGCAAGAGCGGCGCGCCGATGCGCAGCCATTCGTCGTCGCGGATCAGCTCGCGCTCGGGCACGAAGGAGGCCGCGAGCGCATGCAGGTAGGCCCCGTTCTCGCGCGCGGCCTCGCGCCAGAACAGCCCGGCCGCGATCAGCGCGGGCACGCCCTTCACGGCGAGCAGGATGGCCATCTCGCCGTAGCCGCCGTCGAACAGGTCTTCGAGCAGCGGCGAATTCCAGGCGAAGTGCATGGCCCATGCGAGTGCGAAGCACAGCAGCGCGAAGCCCAGGCGCGCCGCCAACGGCCGCTCGGGGTGCAGCAGGAACCAGGCGACGCCGAAGGACGCGATCATCGTGTAGGCCGCGTGGCTCCACAGCCCGCTCAGTAGCCCGCGCGTGAACAGGTTGAGCAGCACCGGGTAGACCTGGTTCTCGAGCGGGAAGTGGATCGCGGCGTTGACCGTGTAGCTCAGGTTCTCGACCACCTGGAAGCCCAGGCCCGTCATCGCGCCGACGATCAGCACCGAGAGGTAGGTCTGGAACTGGTTGCGCGCCACCAGCACCAGCAGCACCACGCCCGCGAGCTTGAGGAACTCCTCGGTGACCGGCCCCGCCACGGCCGGCCCCCAGGCCGCGGCGAACTCGGGCGACACCAGCTTCGCACACAGGCTCTGGATCGCGATGTTGGCTGGCGCCGCGAAGTAGACGGCGCCCATGCCGCCCCAGGCGAAAGCCAGCACGAAGGCCTCGGGCGGATGCTGCTCGAGCAGGTCGAGCGTGCGGAAGGCGAGCACGAAGGCCAGGGTGTAGCCGGCCCACACCAGCAGGCCCAGCAGCGCGGTCACCGGCACCACGCGCACGCCGATGGCGAACAGGTGGACGATGTAGAACAGCCCGTTGACGATCAGCGCGGCGAGCAGCCAGAAGGCCGCGCGCCGCGGCTGGAAGAAGGAGTCGGTGCCGATCGGCCACAGCGACTGCTGGTCGTTGCCGGCGATGCGCGCGCTGCTCACTGGTGCACCCTTGGCGCTGCGCGCCTTCCCGCCGAGCGGGAGCGAGCTTGCTTGGGGCGGCCCGGCGCGGCGCTCACAGCGGGGCTTCCAGGTCCATCGATTCGAGCATCGCGCGGGCTTCGGGAAAGACCTCGTTGAGCCCGTCGGTGCTGCCGTAGAAGTCGATCTGCACGAGCGACTTGCGCCGCACGTCGACCACCTGCCAGAAGCGGCCGGCCAGCCTCGGCCCCTCATAGGCGAAGGTCTTGCCCTGCAGGCCCCAGGGCGTGACGAAATCGGACACGTCGCCGTCGAGCTGCAGGCCCTGTCCGCGCGCCATGAGCCGCTGCTGCCGTGTCAGGGGGCCGTCGCGACCGCCTGCCCAGCGGCCCGCGGTCACGACGAACTTGTGGCCGCCCTTGAAGAGCATCAGCGAGCTGCCCGGCTTGGAGCGCGAGACATCCATCTCCCATCCCTCGGCCGGCACGAAGCGCGCGGGGCCGACTTCGACCGTCTCGCCGTCGGGCAGGGGACGGTTGCCCGGCGTCCGGCGGTCCCAGAGGACGACGCCGCCCACGTAGGCGGCGATGGCGAGCAGCACTGCGAGCGCGCCCGGCCAGGTGCGGTAGGGAACGCGGCGGGAGGGCTCGTCGGGCATGCGGCGATCGTGCCATACGCGCATGGCACCCCGCGCACCGCCGCCCGCGCGACCGCATCGGCTCAGCGCTGCGGCATGTCCTTGACGGAATACCCGAGGCTCACGGTCGCATCCGCCGGGATCGGCGGCATCGTGGCGTTCCAGGCGAGCCAGTCCTCGCGCATCGCGGCCAGGCGCCCGGGTTCCTTCTTCGCGAGGTTCGCGCGCTCGCGCTCGTCGGCCGGGATGTTGAACAGGTATTCGTTGCCGTCGACCTTGAGGTACTTCCAGTCGCCGTCGCGCAGTGCCTCCTGCCCGCGGTGGTTCATGCGCCAGTGCAGCGGCCGGCGGAAGCTGTGCGCCGCGTCCTTCAGCACCGGCATCAGCGACACGCCGTCGAGCGGAAAGTCCGGATCGGCCGCGGCGCCGGCCGCGTCGAGCATGGTGGCCGACCAGTCCATCGTCATGCAGAGCTGGCGGCTTTCGCCGCCCTTCGCAATGACCGCCGGCCAGTGCGCGATCCATGGCACGCGGATGCCGCCTTCGGTCAGGTCCATCTTGCCGCCGACCAGCGGCCAGTTGTCGGAGAAGCGCTCGCCGCCGTTGTCGCTCGTGAACACCACCAGCGTGTTGTCGGCGATGCCGTGCTTCTCGAGCGCGGCCATGATCCAGCCGATGCCTTCGTCCATGTGATGGATCATGCGGCGGTACACCTGGATGTTGCCGCCGGCCAGGTCGAACAGGTTGTCCTTGACGAGCGGAGCCTTGTCGGCGTCGTCGCGCGTTTCCCACGGCCAGTGCGGCGCGGTGTAGTGCAGGCTCAGGAAAAAGGGGGCGTCACTCTCCTTTTGTTGCCTGGCGGCCATGCGCTCCACGTAGTCGACGGCGCGCTTCGAAAGCACGTCGGTGAGGTAGCCCTCTTCGTTGCGCTCTTCCTCGCCGAACCACAGGTCGTGGCGGCCCGCCGAGTCGCAGTGCGTGAAGTAGTCGACGCCGCCGGACATCGGGCCGAAGAACTCGTCGTAGCCCGAGCGCAGCGGGCCGAAGCTCGGCGGGTAGCCGAGGTGCCACTTGCCGATGAGCGCGGTGGCGTAGCCGCTCTTCTTGAGCAGCGAGGGCAGCGTGGGATGGTCGATCGGCAGCCCGAGCGTGGTGCTGCCGCGGCTGCGGCTGTTGATCGGCTCCTCGGCCGCGCCGCGCAGGCGGTACTGGTAGCGCGCGGTGATCATCGCGAAGCGCGTGGGCGAGCACACGGGCGAGTTCGAGTAGCCCTGCGTGAGCTTCAGCCCGTTGGCCGCCAGCCCGTCGAGCACGGGTGAGACCGGGCCGAACGCAGCGTCGCGGCCGCCGTAGCAGCCGAGGTCCGCATAGCCGAGGTCGTCGGCGACGATGAAGATGATGTTGGGTCGGGTCATGTCACTTTCTTGGAGAGGGTCAAGGCTGGTAGCCGGATTTCTGGACGACGGGCGCCCACTGGGCCCGGTAGGCCTTGAGCATCGCGACGGTCTGCGCCTGCGTGCTCACCACGGGCACCATGCTCGCGTCCTTGAATTTGCGCTGGGTGTCCGGGTCCTTCATGACCTCGTGGATCGCGGCCGCCAGGCGCTCGACCTTGTCCTTGGGCATGCTCGTCGGCGCGAAGAAGGTGTTCCAGCCGTTGGCGGCGAGGTCGAGGCCGGCCTCCTTGAAGGTGGGAATGTTCGGCGCGAACGGCGAACGCTCGCTGCCCGACAGCGCGAGGATGCGCAGCTTGCCGGCCTCGTGCTGCGGCAGCACCACGTCGGCGGTGTCGACAGCGATCGGGATCTGGCCGCCGAGCAGGTCGTTGAGCAGCGGCGCCGAGCCGCGGTAGCCGATCACCTGCGTCTGCACCTTGGCCTTCTCGCCCATCATCAGGCCGAAGAAATGCGGCAGGCTGCCGGTGGCCGGAACGCCCACATTGGCTTGCTGCGGGTTGGCGCGCATCCAGGCGAGCAGGTGGTTGAGCTCGCGCACCGGCAGCGTGGGCGACACCGACAGCGCGAAGTCGTAGGCGTTGACGTGCGAGACGGGCACGAAGTCGCGCTCGGGGTCGTAGCCGCTGTCCTTGAACACCAGCGGCGCCACCACCATCACGGCGGGGTTGGCGAGCATCAGCACGTTCTGGTTGGCGGGCGTCGCCTTGACCTGCTGCGCGGCGAGCCGGCCACCCGCGCCGGGCTTGTTGTCGACGATCACGGTCACGCCGAGCTTGGCGCCGAGCTTGTCGCCCACGATGCGCGCGACACGGTCGGTGGCGCCGCCGGGCGCGTAGCCCACGACGATGCGCAGCGGGGCGTCGAAGGTCTGTGCGGCGGTGGGCAGCGCGGCCGTGGCCAGAAGGCCGGTGGCGGCGAGCAGTACCGCAAGGCGGCGGGTAAGGGAAGTGATGGGGCGTGTGGTTGTCATGAGATCCTCCTTGTTGACCGTACTCAATCCTGGGCCTGGAAATTCGCGGCCTTCATGATGCCTGCCCAGCGCACGGTGTCCTCGCGCATGGTCTTCAGCAGCGCCTCGGGGCCGTCGCCCACGGGGTACATGCCGTTCTGCAGCAGCAGCTGCCGGACCTCGCGCGCATTGACGGCGCGGGTGAACTCGGCGCGCAGCCGGTCGACGGTCGCGGCCGGCGTCTTCAGCGGCGCGTAGTAGGCGAACCAGGCGGTGGCCACCACGTTCTTGTAGCCGGCCTCGACGAAGCTCGGCAGGTCGGGCATGAGCGGCGAACGCTTCTCGCCGCTCGTCGCCAGCACCTTCACGCGGCCCGTGGTCAGCATCTGCTGCGCACCGCCCACGGTGTCGAAGTAGACCGGCACGGTACCGCCCATCACGTCCTGGCGCGCGGGCGTGGAGCCGCGGTAGGGCACGTGCACCATCTTCAGGCCGGCGGCGCGGTTGAGCATCTCGCCGAGAAAGTGCGAGGGCGTGCCCGCGCCGTAGGAGGCGAAGCTGACTTTGTCGCCCTGCGCGCGCGCCCAGGCGATGAACTCGGCGAGCGTGTTCGCGGGCACCTCCTTGTTGACCGTCAGCGCGAGCTCGAAGCGCGCGGCATTGATGATCGGCACGTAGTCCTTGATCGGGTCGTACGAGAGGCTGCGGTAGGCGCTCGGGAACATGGTCATCATGCTCGCGGTGCCGAGCAGCAGCGTGTGGCCGTCGGGCGCCGCCGTCTTGACGGCTTCGGCCGCGATGCGGCCCGCCGCGCCGGAGCGGTTGTCGATGACCAGTGGCCCGATCGTGTCGCGCACCTGCTGCGCGATCGCGCGCGTCAGCACGTCCTGCGTGCCGCCGGCAGGCACGCCGATCAGCACCTTGACCGGCTGGCCGGGCGTGAAGGCCTGGCTGCGTGCGAGCGATGGCGCAAGGGCGAGGCCGCCCAGGGCGGTCAAAGCGGCGAGGGCCTGGCGTCGGTCGATGGCGTGGCGGGTCATGCGGGGTGTCTCCGTGTTCTCTTGGGATGGCGAACGACTGTAGAGAAGCTACAGTCGATTGATCTAATCAACCATCCTCCGGGCTAACCCCGAATTTCCGATGACCGCCTCGCCGCGCCGCCCGCTCGACGACCTGCTGCTGTACCGGCTCTCGCGGCTGTTGTCGGTGGCGGGCAGCATGGTGATCCGGCTTTGCGAGGGACGCTTCGGCATCACGCGGCGCGAGTGGCGGCTCATCGCCACGCTCGCGAGCCGCGGCGAACTGAGCTCCTCCGAACTCGCGGACCATGCGCAGCTCGACCGGGCGCGCACTTCCAAGGCGGTCGGCTCGCTGGTGGCCAAGCAGTTGGTGACGCGCGCCGCGCGCGCGGGCGACCGGCGGCAGGTGCGGCTCGGCCTCACCGAGGCGGGGCAGGCGCTGTACGAAGCGCTGTTCCCGCTCGTCGCCAGAATCAATGCCGACCTCATGGGCGCACTCGATGCCGGCGATGCGCAGCGCTTCGATGCCGCGCTGCTGAAGCTCCAGGCCCAGGCCGAACGCATGGTCGAAGCGGCCGTGCTGCCCAAGGCCGACCGGGGCCGCCGCGGCGCTGCGGGTGCGGGAGGGAGCGCAGGCGCGCTCAATCCACCTTCATCCCGGTCGCCTTGACGATGCGCCCGTAGCGCGCGTGGTTCGCCGCGAGGCGCTCGGCGGCCGCGGCGCCGCTTTCGCCGAGCGGCACCATGTCGAGCGTTGCGAGCCGCGCCTTGACCTCGGGCTGCGCGAGTGCCTTGGCGAGCGCCTTCTGCAGCGTTTGCATCACGGGCTCGGGCGTGGCGGCGGGCACCATCGCGAGGTAGAGCACCTCGAACTCCATGTCCTTCAGGCCGAGCTCGCCGACCGCCGGCACCTGGGGCAGCAGCGGCGAGCGCTGGCGTCCCGTGACGGCCAGCGCGCGGAGCTTGCCTGCCTGCACCTGCGGCAGCAGGCCCGGCGTGGCGAGGATGCCGGCCTGCACTTCGCCACCCACCAGCGCCAGCACGGCGGGCGCGTTGCCCTTGTAGGGCACGTGCGTGATCTTCGCGCCGGTGGCGCCGGCAAAGATCTCGGCCGCGATGTGGCCGGGGCTGCCATTGCCGGCCGAGCTGAAGGTGGCGGGCTCGGTCTTCGCCTGGGCCACGAACTCGGGCAGCGTCTTCGCCTTCACGCCCTGCGACACGCCGAAGCTCAGGCCCGACGAACTGAAGATCATCAGCGGCTTCAGGTCCTTGGGCGCGAAAGGCATCGACGCATAGAGGTGCGGATTGATGGTGAACGTGCTGTCGATGCTCAGCAGCAGCGTGTAGCCGTCGGCCGCGCTCTTCGCCACCACGTCGGCGCCGATGTTGCCGCCCGCGCCGGGGCGGTTGTCGACCACGAACGGCTGCTTGAGGTCTTTCTGCAGCACGTCGCCGAGCGCGCGGCCGAGGATGTCGAGCGGCCCGCCGGCGGGAAAGTTGGTGACGAACTTCACGGGCTTGGCGGGATAGGCCGTGTCGGCCTGTGCCGCGGTGGTGGTGGCGAGGGCGCCGAGGCCCAGCATGGCGCAGGCGGCGGCCAGCGCCACGCGGCGGCGCGCGCGGCCTGCGCCTGCGATCTTGGAAAAGCGGGTTGTCATGGTTTCGGTCCTTGTCTCCGTACCGGCTCACTTTAGGAGCGTGTCGGCGGCCGCACAACTGAAAGCTATTCCGCCAGCTATTCCTGCTGGTTATATTTGGGGCTGCCGTTTTCCTGTGAGGAAGCAAGCCAGCCATGAACTTTGCGCGCCTGAAGCTGCGCCACCTGCAGTGCCTCGTGATGGTGGCGCAAGAGCGCAACCTCGTGCGCGCGGCGCGCGCGCTGTCGCTCACCCAGCCCGCGGTGTCGAAAACTGTCGCCGAGCTGGAGGAGATCGTCGGGCGCCGGCTGCTCGTGCGCCGGCGCCGCGGCGTCGAGCTCACGCCCGCGGCCGAGGTGCTGGTGCGGCATGGCGTCGCGGCGCTGCGCAGCCTGCGCGAGGGCCTGGGCCTGGCAATGGACCAGCCCGAGGCCGACCAGGTGAAGGTGGCCGTGGGCGCGCTGCCGAACATGGCCGGCAGCCTGCTGCCCGAGGCGGTGGCGGCGCTGCAGGCGGCGCACCCCGCGCTGCACGTCCGGGTGGCGAGCGGCACCAATGCGCAGCTCATGACGCAATTGCGCCAGGGCGAGATCGACATGGTGCTGGGGCGGCTCGCGCAGGCGTCGTCAATGGCCGACCTCGCCTTCGAGCAGCTCTATGCCGAGCCGCTGCTGATGGTGGCCCGGCCCGGGCATCCGCTGGTGGCGCGCCGGCGTCCGGCGCTCGATGCACTGGCGAACCATCCGCTGGTGCTGCCGGTGCAGGGCACGTTGATCCGGCATACCGCCGACGCCTTTCTCATCGCCGCGGGCATGGCGCTGCCCAAGCAGGTGGTCGAGGCCACGGACACCAGCTTCGTGGTCGGGCTGCTGCTGCGCAGCGATGCCGTGTGGTTTGCGCCGCAGGGGGCCGTCGAGGGTTTTCTCGCGCGGCGCGAACTGGCGCGGCTGGCCTACGACACGACGGGCACCGAAGGCCCGGTCGGCATCACCGTGCGCCGCAGCGCCGAGCCGGGCGAAGGCGCGCGGCTGCTGCTCGACGCGATCGCGCGCATCGTGCGTTTGCGCCTGGCGGGAAGCGGCGCATGACCACCGACGACCGCCAGGCCACCGTCGATGCGCTGCGCGGCTTTGCGCTGTTCGGCATCCTCGTGGTCAACATCGCGACCTTCGCCTCGGCCCACTACGGCGCCGGGCTGCCCGATCCGCTCGCGACCTCGTTCGCCGAGCGGGGCGCGGTCTTCGTGCGGACCTTCTTCTTCGAGACCAAGTTCTACCTGCTGTTCTCGTTCCTGTTCGGCTACAGCTTCACGCTGCAGCTGCAGGCGGCCGAGCGCGCCGGGACGTCGTTCGCGCCGCGCATGGCGCGGCGGCTCGCGATGCTGTGGCTGCTCGGGCTGCTGCACGCGGTGCTGCTCTACCAGGGCGACATCCTCACCACCTATGCGGTGATCGGGCTGGTGTTGCTGATGCTGCGGCGGCGCAGCGATGCCTTCCTGCTGCGCGGTGCCGTCGCGCTGCTGTTCGCGACGGCGCTGCTCTGGGGCGGCTTCAGCCTGCTGCTGTCGCTCTGGCTCGGCGGCGCCTCCTTCGACATGCGCGGCGCCTATGCACGGGCCGATGCGGCCCTCGCGGCCTACCGCGCCACGCCGGCCGACGTGGTGGCGCAGCACCTGCG
>CAMLCW010000163.1 GCA_946478645.1 uncultured Variovorax sp. | reverse complement strand
CCGCGCGCATCGAGGAATACGCCGCGCTCGGCCTCGACAAGTTCATTCTCTCGGGCTACCCGCATCTCGAGGAAGCCTATCGCTTCGCCGAGCTGGTGTTCCCGCTGCTCTCGCGCCGGGCGCAGGCGCGGCTCGCGGGCGGCCCTGTCGGTGGTCCTTTCGGTGAAGTGGTCGCCAATCTCGACGCGCCTTCGCGGCTCGTCTCACAAAGCTAGGCAGGAATTCCCATGGTTGAACAAATACAACACGGGCTGCCGTCGCTCGCGCCCGCCGAGGGCGCCGGCGGCGCGCTCAAAGCCTTTGGCGGCAACGTGGCGAAGCGGCTTTTGCCGTGGCTCGTGCCGCTCGCGCTGGTCGTCGCGTGGCAGGTCGCCTCGTCGCTGGGCTGGCTCAGCACGCGGGTGCTCCCCGCGCCGCTCGACGTGCTGAAGGCGGGCTGGTCGCTAGGGGTGTCGGGTGAGCTCTGGACGCATGTCAAGGTCAGCGCCGGCCGCGCGCTCGCGGGCCTGGCCATCGGCGGCGGCGCGGGGCTGGTGCTGGGGCTGCTGACGGGCTCGGTGAAGTTCTTCGAGACGCTGCTCGACTCGACCTTCCAGATGGTGCGCAACATCCCGGCGCTGGCGCTGATCCCGCTGGTGATCCTGTGGTTCGGCATCGACGAATCGGCCAAGCTGTTCCTGATCTCGGTGTCGGTGTTCTTTCCGATCTACCTCAACACCTTCCACGGCATCCGCAACGTCGATCCGCAGCTCATCGAAATGGGCCGCACCTATGGCCTCACGCGCTGGCAGCTGTACCGCGAGGTGATCCTGCCGGGCGCGCTGTCGTCGATCCTCGTGGGGCTGCGCTTCTCGCTCGGCCTGATGTGGGTGATCCTGATCGTGGCCGAGACCATCTCGGCGCAGTCGGGCATCGGCTATCTCACGATGAACGCGCGCGAGTTCCTGCAGACCGACATCGTGCTGGTGGGCATCCTGCTGTATGCGCTGCTCGGCAAGCTGGCCGACCTGTTTGCGCGCAGCCTCGAGCAATGGTGGCTGCGCTGGCATCCGGGCTACCAGAAGAAGCCGGCGCAATGAGGGCAAGGCACATGAACCCCATCGTCATCGATCGCCGCACCGCCGTCACCGCCATCACCGCGATGCTCGGCGCGCTGGGTGCCGGCGCCGTGCTGGCACAGCCGCAGCGGCCCCTCACCGTGCGGCTGGGCTACCAGAAGTCGTCCACGCTGATCGCGCTGCTGAAGGTGCAGGGCACGCTCGAGAAGCAGCTCGCACCGCTCGGCGTGACCTTGAGCTGGCACGAGTTCACCAGCGGCCTGCCGCTGCTCGAGGCGCTGAACCTCGACAACCTCGACATCAGCGCCGACGTGGCCGACACCGTCCCCGTGTTCGCACAGGCGGCCGGTGCCGACCTGACCTTCCTGGCCCAGGAGGCACCGTCGCCGGCCGCGCAGGCCATCGTCGTGCGCGACGACTCGCCGCTCAAGACCGTGGCCGACCTCAAGGGCAAGAAGGTCGGTTTCGCCAAAGCCGCAGGCGCGCACTACCTGTTGATTGCCGCACTCGAAAAGGCCGGCCTGTCGTTCAAGGACGTCGAGCCCGCGTACCTCACGCCCGCCGATGGCCGCGCCGCCTTCGAGAAGGGCGCCATCGATGCCTGGGTGGTGTGGGACCCGTTCCTGGCCGCCGCCCAGCGCCAGTCGAAGGTGCGCATCCTGGCCGACGGCACCGGCGTTGCGTCGTACCAGCGCTACTACCTGGCGAGCACCAGGTTCGCGAAGGCGCGGCCCGACGTGCTGCGCGTGGTCTACGCCGAACTGGAGAAAACCGGCAAGTGGGTCAAGCAGAACCCGAAGCAGGCGGCCGCCTTGCTGGCGCCCGTGTGGGGGCTCGACGCGCCCACCATCGAACAGGCCAACAGCCGCCGCAGCTATGCGGTGCGGCCCGTGGCGGCCGGTGGCCTGGCCGAACAGCAGCGCATCGCCGATGCCTTCTTCGCCGAGAAGCTGCTGCCCAGAAAGATCGATGCGCTGAAGGTGGCGCTGTTCAACCCCGGAGCCTGAATTCATGAGTGCCGTTCTGGAAGACATCCCCCAAGCGCCCGCCATCGCGGGCGGTGTGCGCCTCGAGGCGCGCGGCCTGCACAAGCGCTACGGCGCGCGCGAGGTGCTGCGCAACACGCAACTCGCGATCGCGCCGGGGCAGTTCGTCGCGATCGTCGGGCGCAGCGGCTGCGGCAAGAGCACGCTGCTGCGGCTGGTGGCGGGGCTCGAACCGCCGAGCGCCGGCGGGCTCTACACCGACGGCAAGGCCATCGACGGGCTGCACGGCGACACGCGCATCATGTTCCAGGAGGCGCGGCTGCTGCCTTGGCGCCGCGTGCGCGACAACGTGACGCTCGGCCTGCCCGCGGACGCGCAGGCGCGGGGCCGCGAGGTGCTGGCGCAGGTGGGCCTGGGCGAGCGAGAGAACGAATGGCCCGCACGCCTGTCGGGCGGCCAGCGGCAGCGGGTGGCCCTTGCACGGGCGCTGGTGCACCGGCCGCGCCTGCTGCTGCTCGACGAGCCGCTGGGCGCGCTCGATGCACTGACCCGCATCGAGATGCACCGCCTGATCGAAGACCTGTGGCTGCGCCACCGCTTCACCGCGCTGCTGGTGACGCACGACGTGCAGGAAGCGGTGGCGCTGGCCGACCGCGTGATCCTGATCGAGGACGGCCGGATCGCGCTGGACGAGCCCATCGCGCTGGCGCGGCCGCGTTCGCAGGGCGACCCGGCCTTCGCGGCGATCGAGAAGCGCATTCTCGACCGGGTGCTGCAGAAGCCGCCCGAGCGCGAGCCCGCGGCGGACGCCGCCTGGCTACAGCCAGCAGCGCACACGCTGCGCTGGGCCATCTGAACCCATCGATCGTTCCCTCACTCCACCTGACGAAAGACCTGCATGTCGCAGAACTGGAAATTCGAAACCCTGTCGGTCCATGCCGGCTACTCGCCCGAGCCGACCACGCGCGCAGTCGCGCCGCCGATCTACCAGACCGTGGCCTATGCCTTCGACAGCGCCCAGCATGGCGCCGACCTGTTCGACCTGAAGGTGCCGGGCAACATCTACACGCGCATCAACAACCCGACGCAGGACGTGCTCGAGCAGCGCGTGGCCGCACTCGAAGGCGGCATCGCGGCGCTCGCGCTGGCCTCGGGCCAGGCCGCCGTGACCTACGCCATCCAGACCATCGCCGAGGCCGGCGACAACATCGTGAGCAGCACCGCGCTCTACGGCGGCACCTACAACCTGCTGGCGCACACGCTGCCGCAGTTCGGCATCACCACGCGCTTTGCGGACCATCGTGACCCCGCGAGCTTCGAGCCGCTGATCGACGCCAACACCAAGGCGGTGTTCGTCGAATCGCTCGGCAACCCGGCCGGCAATGTGACCGACATCGCGGCCATTGCCGAGATCGCGCACCGCCACGGCGTGCCGCTGATCGTCGACAACACAGTGCCGTCGCCCTACCTGAGCCGGCCGATCGCGCATGGCGCCGACATCGTGGTGCACTCGCTCACCAAGTACCTCGGCGGGCACGGCACCAGCATCGGCGGGGCCATCGTCGATTCGGGCAAATTCCCCTGGGCCGAGCACAAGCAGCGCTTCAAGCGCCTGAACGAGCCCGACGTGAGCTACCACGGCGTGGTCTACACCGAGGCGCTGGGCCCGGCGGCCTACATCGGCCGCGCGCGCGTGGTGCCGCTGCGCAACACGGGCGCCGCGATCTCTCCATTCAACGCGTTCCTGATCCTTCAGGGCATCGAGACGCTGGCGCTGCGCATGGACCGCATCAGCAGCAATGCGCTCGCGGTGGCGCAGCACCTGAAGCGCAGCAAGGCCGTGAACTGGGTCAACTACGCCGCACTGGAGGACCACCCCGACCATGCGCTCGCGCAGAAGTACTTCGGCGGCCGCGCGAGCGGCGTGCTGACCTTCGGCATCGGCAGCGGCCGCGAGGGCGGGGCGCGCTTCCTCGACGCGCTGAAGCTCTTCACGCGGCTCGTGAACATCGGCGACGTGCGCTCGCTGGCCACCCATCCGGCCTCGACCACGCACCGCCAGCTCTCGCCCGAAGAGCTGGCGCGCGCCGGCGTCACCGAAGACACGGTGCGGCTGTCGGTCGGCATCGAGCACATCGACGACCTGATCGCCGACCTCGACCAGGCGCTCGCGGCGGCCGTGTCGTGAGCGCCGCGCCGTTCCTGTATTCCTTCTTCCCTCCATCCGAAAGAGAAAACACCATGTCCATCCAGGCCATCAACGTGCGCAACCAGTTCAAGGGCAAGGTCCGCGAGATCATCCGCGGCGACGTCGTCTCCGAAGTCGACGTCGAGACCGCTTGGGGCATCGTGACCTCGGTCATCACCACGCGGTCGATCGACGAGCTCCAGCTCAAGATCGGCTCCGACGTGGTGGCGCTGGTCAAGTCGACGGAGGTTTCGATCGCAAAGCTCTGACGGACCCTCGAGCATGCGACACCCCGGCGCCATGGCGGCGCCGGGGCTTTTTCTTCTTTCCGGACCGCCTACTCGGTGTAGGCCCAGAGATCGACCAGCCGCTCGCCGTCGTCCGCCAACAGGCGGAAGCGCGCCGGTGCGTAGTCGGCGTCGGCCACCAGCACGCCCTTGGCCGAGGCCGGCAGCGTGGCGCAACCCTGCGTGTGCAGGTCGAGCACGAGAGTGCCCGGCAGCACGCCGGCCGCAAGGGCGCCGCTGAGCCTGCAGTCGAATCCCGCTTCCGCCGACAACTGGCCGTCGGCGGTGATGAGAAAGGCCGTGGCTTCGCCGCCCGCGACCTGCGACACATAGCGCCCAGCCAGTGCCGTCGCGGCGAGTTCGGCCGTCTTCAGCGCCTGGTGCTGGAGCAGGGTGACGTTCACGTCACGGTCGGGCGCGGGCACAGCGGTCCAGCGTGCCGCGGGCGTGTCGTTACGGCGGTAGGCCTGGCTGGCGACGTCGTCATGGCCACCGAGCACCAGCAGCCGCGCGCCGTTGGCCGCCGCGTAGTACTTGCCGACGGTCGGCGCGTCGGCGTCGCCAGTGCTCACGACGTAGCTGCCGCTGCCCAGTTCGTCCACCGACACCCGGGGCCCGTCGCCGGCGCCCGGTTCTCCCGGTGGCGCGGGAAGCGCGACCGGCGGGAACACCGTGGAGGCACCGCCGCCACCGCCGCCGCATGCGCCGAGGAGCAGCAGGGCCGCCGTGGCCGCGCCGCAAAGTGAAAGACGCATCATGCAGCGGCCCTCATTCAGCGAACAGGTCGCGCAGGCGCAGGCGCAGCCATTGCTGGCCGGCGGGCCGGTGTTCAAAGCCGAACTGCATCGCCGAAACGGCGATCTTCGACTGCATGACGACCGATTCGTCTTCGGCCTGTTCTGGCGTCGGCGTGCCGCTGCCGGCCAGCCCGCCCAGGCCATAGGGCGGGCTGTTGCGGAAGGCCAGGTTGTACAGGTTGTAGCTGCCGATGCGCGAGAACGCCCAGGCCATGGCCGCGGTGGGCGCGTTCGGGAAGTTCACGTTGAGCGCCACGCCGCTGGCCAGCAGCGGGCCGCTGCCGGCCTTGGCCTGCAGGGCCTTGATCAGCTTGACGGTGTGCGCGGCCACCACCTTGGAGTAGGGGCTGGCCAGCCCGGCGTTGTCGGTGGTGTCCGCACCGGCGCTGAGCGCGATGGCCGGGATGCCGCGGCCGAGCGCAAACTGCACGTTGCTCACGGTGCCAGAGCTGTTGATGATGCCGCCGACGTTCTGCCCTTCGTTGGGACCCGACAGCACGAGGTCGGGCGCCTTCGACCAGCGCGCCTTGGCAGGCACGTCGAGGCCGTACATGGTGGCCATCACCGGGGTTCCGTGTGCGTAGAAGTAGTCGCCGTTGGTGTAGCCGGCCTTGGTGAAGCGGCCGACCGCCGGTTCGCCGGTCTTGGCGGCACCGTTGTGGCAGCCGCCTTCCTTGTTGATCTGCGTGGCGTCGTCGTCCGGCACGATGGTGCTGCTGCTGTACATCACGATGCCGGCGCCGCGCCCGCTCTGGCCCGTGCAGGGGACCGAGACGATGACATCGTGGCCCTCGGCCTTGAGCGCTTCGTAGAGCGCCTTGAGGTTGCTGGTCAGGCCGTCGTCGTTGACGACGAGGATGTTGAGTGCGAAGGCCGGGCTGGCCAACAGACCCGCCAGTGCACCGAGGGCGGGGATACGAAGCTTCATGAACGCGTTGTGGAAAGTGGATTGTCGACCGATCCTGCACGGCCGCCGTGAAACTCGCATGACACACGGCGGGCCACGATGCGCGGTTGCTGCGACCCTCCTATAGTGGTGGCCGGGTCCAGGACCGAACCACACGGAGCAAGGAACACATGGCAGTTCAATTCGAAGTGAGCGAGATCGTCCACGCGCTGCACGAGGCGCGCAACGAATGGCGCGATTCGCAGCGCCGCTCGCGCGAGCCCGGCGCGCGCGAGTTTCCGTCGCGCGATGCGCTGGCGCAGGTCGTCGAATGGCTCAAGGGCGCGCTGTTCCCGATGCGGCTCGGCCCGCCCGAGCTGCGCCACGAGAGCGAGGATTTCTACGTCGGCCACACGCTGAACACCGCGCTGCAGACGCTGCTGGCGCAGGCGCGGCTCGAGCTCAACTTCAATGCGCGCCACGCGCCGCGCTCGGCGGCCGACACCGACGAGATTGCCGCCACCGCCGTGCGCCAGTTTGCGCGCGAACTGCCCCGGCTGCGGCGTCTGCTCGACAGCGACGTGCTCGCGGCCTACAACGGCGACCCGGCCGCGCGCAGCGTGGACGAGGTGCTGCTGTGCTATCCGGGCGTGCTCGCGATGATCCACCATCGGATCGCGCACGAGCTCTACAAGCTCGGCCTGCCGCTGCTCGCGCGCATCGTGGCCGAGCTCGCGCATGCGCAGACCGGCATCGACATCCACCCCGGCGCGCAGATCGACGCCGGCTTCTTCATGGACCACGGCACCGGCATCGTCATCGGCGAGACCGCGGTCATCGGCAAGGGCGTGCGGCTCTACCAGGCCGTGACGCTGGGCGCCAAGCGCTTCCCGACCGATGCCGAAGGCAACCTGCAGAAGGGCCTGCCGCGGCACCCGGTGGTGGAGGACGACGTGGTGGTCTATGCCGGCGCCACCATCCTCGGACGCGTGACGCTCGGCAAGGGCGCGGTGATCGGCGGCAACGTCTGGGTCACCGAGGACGTGCCGCCGGGGGCGAGCGTGACGCAGGCGACGCTGCAGAACGCGCCCCGAGGCGCCGCCGCCTGAGGACCGCTACTGAGGCGAACCCACACGCGCCTCGATGAGGTGGCGCCGAAAGAAAGCGGCGACTTCGGTGTTGAAGCCGGCGTGGAAAGCCGCGCGGTCGAAGCCCGGTCCGTCACGGCAGATCTCGGGCGCCGAGGCGAGCAGCGCCGGCGTGCACGGTGCGAGAAAGCCGAAATGCCCGGCCTTGTCCGCTCGGTGCCAATCGGGCATGACGGGCAGGTTGCGTCGCACAGCCACCACGCTCTCGGGCGTCACGCCGTCGCCGCCGTACTCGGAGGCCCAGAGCTGGACGGGCGTCTTGACGTTCTTCAAGCTCGCCGCATCGAACACCATGCTGAGCGGATCGGCGATGACGGCGGCCTTGATGCGGGCGTCGCGCACCAGCGGTGTGGCAAGCAGTTCGTTGTAGCGTTGCTGCATTGCCGTGCAAGCTGAAGCCTCGGGGGTCGACGCGCAGAGGGATGGCGCAAGCGACAACAGCCGAGAGAAATCCGGTTGCGCGCCGATCAACACGAGGCCCGTGTAGCCGCCCCGGGAGAAGCCGTAGAAGCCGACTCGTTGCTTGTCGACCACGGCGTGGCCGGGCCACTTCTGGAGCATGTGGTCAACCAGGCGCCGCGTGTCGGCCGTGCGGGTGGCGAGCGCCACGATGCTCTCGGCCGGCCTGCCGCGCATCTCGTAGTTGTCGCCAGGGTGGTTGATGGCAGCGACCACGAATCCCGCGTCAGCCAGCGTTTCGGCCGTGCCGTGGTGGCCGAGGGCAGAACCTCCATAGCCGTGCGAGATCACGATCAGGGGCAAGGCCTGCGACGACGACGGGATCGCAACCGGACAGTTGCGCACCCCACGAAGAACGTAGGGGCCGAGCTGGAACTCGGCGGCCGGCTTGGCGCATGGCGTCCATACCGCTGTCCGAAGTGCGGGGCCTTCCGCACTGGCTGGTATTTCGAGGGTATCGAAGCCCGCCGCGTGCGCGATGGCGGTGGCGAGGCAGGCGAGTGCGACCAGTGGGCGAAGCAGAGCGAGTGGCATGGAAAGTCCTGTGTTTTTCAATGAAGTTGTCCGTGTCAGCGGGCGGCCCGAACAGGGATCAGCAGTTCGGTGCGCAGCGCGGCCGGTGCGACCTGGCGCGGTGAGTTCAGGTAGCGCTCCAAGGTCGGGCGGTCATCGGGCTCGAAGCCGCTGCCGGGCAGCCAGCGCGCGTAGAGCGAATAAAGGGCGGGATTGATGCGGGAATGCGGCCCTGCGAGGGTGTGCATCGCGTAGAGGCCACCAGGAACGTCGAGCATCTCGACGTCGCTGTTGCCCGTCGGCCACGCATCGGGCGAAACCGCTGCCGCGTAGTAGGCAAAGTCTGGTTGAACCTCGGGCGCGCCGAATGAAACCCCCAGCCACTCCGATATCCTGCGCGAGCCGACATGCACCTGCAGCCGCCCATGCGTGTGGGGAATGGTGGAGCAGGGGCCCTGATGGCGCAACGCATGCGCCGGCTGCTTGCCGCGCTCGACCAACGTGACCTCCGGCCTCGGGCCGGCGTCGCTGCAGCTTTTTGCGGGGCTGAGGACCACGGCGTGCATCTGCTGCTGGAATGCGCGCGGCGATTGCCCTGTGAACTGGCCGAAAGCCCGCGTGAACGCCTGCGGGCTTTCGTAGCCCACGCTCAGCGCCACCTCCGTGATGCTTTGGCCGCCGCGGGTCAGCAACTGCGTGGCGAGCGCCAGGCGAACCCGTCGCACCGTGGCGGCCACGGTTTCGCCCGCCACTGCCTGGTAGACGCGATGGAAGTGGAAGGGCGAGAAATGCGCGAGGCGCGCCAGGTCTTCGAGGCGGTGCTCGGCCATCGGGTCGGCCACGATGGCCGCGACGGCGCGTGCCACGCGTTCGCGGTACTCATGTTCGGCTCGGGGTGCTGTCATCCGGGGAGTGTGCCGCCCTGCAGCGCGGTCCGCTTAGCCGATTTTGCGGAGTGACGGCGGTGCGCAGGCTATGCTTTGCGCTCCTAGACCACGTTGCACGACCTCGCATGTCCCAGCCTCCAGTTTCCGCCCCGGTGCCCGCCGCTCCTGCCGATGCCTGCGACGTCCTCGTCGTCGGCGGCGGCCCCGCCGGATCCACGATCGCGGCGCTGCTCGCGCAGCAGGGCCGCAAGGTGGTGCTGCTCGAGAAGGAGCACCATCCGCGCTTTCACATTGGTGAATCGCTGTTGCCCGCGAATGTCGAGCTGTTCGACAGGCTCGGCGTGCGCGACCAGGTCGAGAAGATCGGCATGCCGAAGTTCGGCATCGAGTTCGTTTCGCCCGACCATGAGCACCGCAGCTACGTAGACTTTGCCGAAGGCTGGGACAAGTCGCTCGACTCGGCCTGGCAGGTGCGCCGCTCGGAACTCGACGAGCTGCTGTTCCGCAACGCTGCCGCGCGCGGTGCCGAGGCGATCGAAGGCTGCAAGGTGCGCGACGTGGCTTTCGACGACGAAGGCGCGACGGTGCAGGGCGTGATGGACGACGGCGCCAGGCGCAGCTGGCGCGCGCGCTTCGTGGTCGACGCGACAGGCCGCGACACGCTGCTGGCCAACAAATTCCGCTGCAAGCAGAAGAACCCCGACCACAACAGCACCGCGCTGTTCGGCCATTTCACGAATGCCGAGCGGCTCGAAGGCAAGAAGGAAGGCAACATCAGCATCTGCTGGTTCGACCACGGCTGGTTCTGGTTCATTCCGCTGGCCGACGGCACCACGAGCGTGGGCGCTGTCTGCTGGCCGTACTACCTGAAGACGCGCGACAAGCCGCTGAAAGACTTCTTCTACGACACGATCGCCTTGTGTCCGGTGCTGCAGGACCGCCTGAAGAACGCCACGCTGGTGGACGACGCGGTGCATGCCACGGGCAATTTCTCGTATTCGAGCACGCACGCCACGGGCGATCGCTACCTGCTGCTCGGCGACGCGTTCACCTTCATCGACCCGATGTTCTCGTCGGGCGTGTACCTCGCGATGCACAGCGCCTTCGATGGCGCGGAGCTGGTGGCCACCGCGCTCGACCGGCCGGCCGCGCTGGCCCCGGCGCGGCGCGATTTCGAGGCCATGATGCGCAAGGGGCCGAGCGAATATTCGTGGTTCATCTACCGCGTGACGAACCCCACGATCCGCGACATGTTCATGCACCCGGGCAACCCGTTCCGCGTGAAGGAGGGGCTGATGTCGCTGCTGGCCGGCGACATCTACCGCGGCACGCCGATCTGGCGCGCGCTCGGCATGTTCAAGTTCCTCTACTACTTCATCTCGATCACGCACATGCGCCGCACCTGGAACGGCTGGAAGCGGCACCGCTTCAACATCCGCGACATGGGCGCGCTCAAGGGCGAGACGATCCTCAAGGCAGATTGAGCATGCCTGCGCCGACCGGGTCGGCGTTCCAGGCCCGGTTCGCGGCACGCAGCGTGGCCACCGCATGCGCCACGCCAAGCCGTGGGCTGCTGAGCACTTCGATGCGAAGGCCGGCAAGCGCGTCGGCGACCGGCGCCATCGAGGCCTGGGCCAGTACCACCACGTCGGCCGCACTGGCCGCGTCGCGGATCGCATCGGCCAGCAACGCGACGTAGCCCGCGGTGTCGCCGGCCTCGAAACGGGCCCACGCGCCGTCGACCAGCAGCAGGCTCGGCCGCACGCCCACGCCGGCCTGCGCGGCGGCCGACAGCAGCAGTGCGTTGGTCGCCTCGAGCGTGCTTTCGAGCGCGGCGGCGACCAGCACGCGCGGGCCAGCGCGCACGGCGCGGTCGGCCATCGCGCGGTCGATGCGCTGGGCCGCGAAGGCGCCGCCGGTGGCGGTTCTCTCGGCGATGCCGCCGAGGGTGGAACAGGTGCAGAC
>CAMLCW010000162.1 GCA_946478645.1 uncultured Variovorax sp. | reverse complement strand
CCCCTGGCGCGGCGGTTCGACATCACCACGTTGTCCTTCTCGATCGCTTCGCCGGCCTGCAGCGCGGCGATCCACGCCTCGGTGGTTGCCACGGCCGCGAAGTTGCTGTGGAACACCACGCTGAAGACCCGGTGGATCTCCTCCGCGCTCGCGCGGCCCGCGTCGTTGGCGTAGGGCAGGGCGCCGGTCGCGTCCGAGAGGAACTCCACGTTCAGGCCGCGGTGCATGGCCTCGAACACGGTGGACGCATCGCAGTTGTGCGTCATGTAGCCGGCGATGCTCAACGTGTCGATGCCCGAGCGCGCGATCCAGTCGGCGAAGTCGGTGCCGGTGAAGACGCTCGGGAAGGCCTTGGTCACGAGGTGGTCGTGCGGCCGCTTCGCGACCTCGGGGTGCAGCTGGCCGTTGTGCGCGTCGGCCTGGAACACCGGTGCGCCGGCCGGCGCATGGTGGCGCACCACCACCACGGGCGTACCGGCGGCGTGCGCGGCGTCCATCGCGCGGGTGATGTTGGGCAGCGACTGCGCGACCGGCGGATGCTCGATCGGCAGTCCGCCGCCTTCGAAATACTCGTTCTGGACGTCGATCACGACGAGGGCGCGGCGCGGTGCGGTCTTTGCGTTCATGGAATTGCTCCGTAAGCAGTGGGTTGGATTGCGTCGATTCTTGCCGCCGCGGCTTTTGCGGAAAAGTGGCCCGAATGCCATTCATCGATAAGATCGGGCCATGACGCGAACTTCTGCAGAAACCATTGCCGTCGTGGCCTTCGACGGCATCAGCCCCTTTCACCTTTCGGTGCCGTGCATGGTCTTCGGCGAGGACCGCACCGAATCGGGCGCGCCTCGCTTCCGGCTGCGGGTGTGCGGTTTCGAGCCGGGGCCATTGCACACCAACGCGGGTTTCACGCTCAACGTGCCGCACGGGCTCGAGGCCATCCGGCAGGCGCAGATCGTGGTCGTGCCCTCATGGCGAGACGACCTGCGGCCGGCGCCGCCGGCGCTGCTGCGTGCACTGCAGGCGGCGCACCGCCGCGGCGCGGTCGTCGTGGGGCTGTGCCTCGGCGCCTTCGTGCTGGCGGAGGCGGGGCTGCTCGACGGCCGCCCGGCGAGCACGCACTGGAAGCTCGCCGGCGCCTTCGCGCGCAAGTACCCGAAGGTGCAGCTGCACCCCGAAGTGCTGTACGTGGACGACGGCGACGTGCTCACCTCGGCCGGCACCGCGGCGGGCATCGACTGCTGCCTGCACCTGCTGCGCGTGCGTCACGGCGCCGAGGCCGCGAACCGCGCGGCGCGCCGCATGGTCGTGGCACCGCACCGGCAGGGCGGCCAGGCGCAGTACATCGAGCAGCCGGTGCCCCCGGCCGCGGGCGGCGACGGCCTCGCGCCGCTGCTCGAATGGCTGGGCCGCCACCTGCAGGCGACGCACGAACTCGACGCGCTCGCGCAGCGTGCGCTGATGAGCCGGCGCACCTTCACGCGGCGCTTTCGCGAAGCCACCGGAACGACGGTCGGCCAGTGGCTGCAGAACCAGCGCCTCGCGCTCGCGCAGCGGCTGCTCGAGACCACCGGCCGGCCGGTGGAGCGCGTGGCGACCGATGCCGGCTTCGGCTCGGCGGTGTCGCTGCGCAAGCACTTCACGGCCGCGTTCAAGGTATCGCCGGCGGCCTACCGGCGGCAGTTCACGCAGCAGGCCGAGGTGGCCTGAGGCCGGCCGCTCAGTCCGCTCCGCGGAAGCGCAGCGCCGACTGCCGCACCACCTCCGCCAGCAGCCGTTCCTTGCCCTGCTTCTCGCGCAGCCAGCGCGCATCGTTGCGGTTGGCTTCCACGCTGGTGCGCAGTTCGCCGAGCGCCTGGGTGGCGTTGAGCGCCTCGCTGTGCCATTCGAGCTGCGTCATCGTCATGAGGATGTGGTCGCGCAGCGGCATGTGCTGGCCGCTCGCAGGGTCGACATACACCGCGTCGAGCCCGAAACGGCAGGCCTGGAAGCGGTTGTAGGTGTAGACGAGGTAGTCGTCCTCGCTCGGCTCGAAGGGCTGCTCCTGCAGGAACCACGCGGCCAGCGACTGCACGTAGCCCGCGAGCGCGGCGGCGCGCTCCACGGTGAGCGGCGTGTCGAACACGCGGATCTCGATGGTGCCGAACTCGGGCTTGGGACGGATGTCCCAGTAGAAGTCCTTCATGCTGCGCACCACGCCGGTGCGGGTCATGCGCTCGAAGTAGGCCTCGAACTCCTTCCAGCTCAGCGTGAACGGGGCGCGGCCCGAGAGCGGGAACGCGAACACCGAGTTGAGCCGCGCCGAGTCGAACTGCGTGTCCTGCCCCTGCACGAACGGCGACGAGGCCGACAGCGCGATGAAGTGCGGTATGTAGCGCGACATGCGGTGCAGCATCAGCAGGGCCGCGTCGGCGTCGGGGCAGCCGATGTGCACGTGCTGGCCGAAGATGGTGAACTGCTTGCTGAGGTAGCCGTAGAGCTCCGACAGCTCGCGAAAGCGCGGCTTGTCGTAGATGCGGCGCTCGTGCCATTGCTGGAACGGGTGCGTGCCGCCGCCGACCACCGCGATGTTGAGCTTGTCGGCATTGCGGATCAGCGCCTCGCGGATCGGCGAGAGCTGCGTGATGACGTCCTGGGCCGAATGGCAGATGTCGGTCGAGATCTCGATCATGCTCGACGTCATCTCGGGCACCACGCTGCCGGGCAGCGGCGTCTGGGCCATGAGCCGCAGCATGTCCTCGGCGTAGGGCGCGAGGTCGTAGTCGTGCGTGTTGACGAGCTGCAGCTCGAGCTCCACACCCAGCGACAGCGCTTCGGAGCGGTTGAAGGGCTCGAGCCGAACCACGCGGCTGTCGGGATCTGCGGCCAGCGGTGCCGAGCGCACGTCGTCGCTGTCGAGCATGTTGTGCAGGTTGAGCTGGTCGGGCGGCATGGCGGCATTCATCGCTGCGTATCCTCCGTGGTGCTGAAGGCCTGCGGGGTCCAGGGCACCGAGCTCTCACCCACCGCGTGGATCGCCACGGTGGCCAGCACCGCGCCCAGCACTTCCATCAGCAGGATCGAGGGCAGCGCCACCTGCGTGATCATGGTGCCGAGCAGCGGCGAGGCGCTGGTGAAGTTCGAGGCGATCAGCAGCGCGATCGACGACAGCGGCGACATCGCGCAGCCGACCCAGAAGGCCTGCTTCCAGCTGGCGCCGCTGCCCGGGTTGGCGATCGCCACGCCCGCGATCTTGGCGACCAGGCGGATGCCGATCACGGCCAGCACCACGCTCGCGACCGGCAGCGTCCAGTCGGCCTGCGCCGCCACCATCGACACCAGCACGAACATCAGCATGGTCAAAAGCGACGCGGCCGTGCCGAGCTGCCGCTGCCAGGCCCAGGGCTTGGGATTGAGCGACTTGAGCAGCACCCCGCCGATCAGCGCCGCCAGCGGCGCCGAGCCGCCGAAGTGCGCCGTGAGCGCGGTGCCCGCGGCGATCAGCGCGAGCAGCAGGATCGAGGTGTTCTCGCTCGTCGGGCTCATGAAGCGCAGCGCCATGCGCAGCGCGAGCGCGAGGATGCCGCCGATCACGAACGACAGCCCGAGCACCACCGCCACCGGATAGAGCTTCTGCAGCAGGGTCTGGGGTGCGCGCTCGATCAGGCCGGCCTGCGCGTAGCCGAGCGCGAGCGCATAGAAGGTGTTGAGCGTGGCGAGCGTCATCGCGCGCTCGGTCACCGGCCCCGACGCGCGGGTGTCCATGATCACGCGGCTCAGCACCGCCGGCGAGGCGACGATCGCCATCAGCGCGATCGGATTCGCGACCGGGTCGGGCAGGCCGAGCAGCTGCAGCATCCAGAGCACGCCGAAGTAGGTCAGCGTGGCTTCGAGCAGGCTCTGCACCAGCACCATCGGGTTGTGGCGGAACCAGCGCAGTGGCAGCCGGCCGCCGGCCTCGAACAGCACCACGGCCGCGCCGAGCTCGAGCAGGAACAGGCTGATGCCGCGCAGCGGCCAGATCGCGCCTTCGAAGCCCGCCAGGCCGAACAGGGCGCCCACCGCCGAATAGCCCACCACCTTGGGAAAGCCGAGGTAGCGCTGCACCAGGTGGCCCGAGGCCGCGGCGGCCGCCAGCAGCAGCGACCAGAGCACCGTGGGCAGGCCGGCCGAGGGGCGCAGCCATTCGGACCAGAAACCCAGCAGGTCGTTGAGTAGGTTCGTCGTCAAATTCATGCAGTCAGGAAGATACGGATGGCGGACCCGGCGGTCGGTAGGAAGCAACGCCCCCGGTGGGCCTGCGCGCCAGGGAATCCGCGGCGGACGCGTGCGGCGCCCGGAAAACGCCCGGATGCGGGGTTGTACCGCATGGCGGTGTCCGCAGAGTGCAGGACAAAGGCCTTTTCTGTCCAGCCCTGCGGTTGCGGCGCCTTCAGTGCAGCACGCGCGACACCGGGGCGCCGCCGATGTCGGCCTCGAGCACGAACATCGGGATCGGCACGTCGAAGCGCTCGCCGTCCTCGGTCACCACGAAGTAGCTGCCGTGCATTGTGCCGCTCGGCGCCTGAAGCCGACAGCCGCTGGTGTAGCGGAAGCTCTCGCCCGGCGCGAGCAGCGGCTGCTGCCCGATCACGCCGAGGCCCTTGACCTCCTGCGCATGGCCGGAGGCGTCGTTGATGAGCCAGTGGCGCGCGATGAGCTGGGCCCCCGTGCGGCCCACGTTGGTCACGGTCACGGTGTAGGCGAAGGTGTAGACCTTGTCCTTGGGGGAGGACTGGTCTGCGAGGTAGCGCGGCTCGACCTGGACGCTGAAGGGGCTGTTCGACATGCGCGCGATGGTAACTGCAGTACCTTGCCGCGGCCGGCGCGTTCACAGCTTCTCAGATCGTCGGTCCGCTGGGCGCGTCGTCGGCCGTTCCCGCCGGCACCGTCTGGAACAGCACCTCGCGCAGCGCTGCGGTGGCGGCCGTGTCGGGGTCGCGCCCCGAGGTGCCGACGGTCACGATGCGCCAGACCTGGCCGTTGCTCTTCAGCAGCGTCGCGTTCACCTGGCGCGAGGTGTCGGCCGCCATCGTTCCCTTCATCTGCAGGCTCGAGCGGCCCTTGACGTAGACGATGCGCGCGTGGCCGTCGAAGGTCATCGCCTGGCGCATCGCCATGGCCCAGAGCCGCATGTATTCGTCGAGCCTCATGCGCTCCACGCCGCCTTCGGAGGCGAACACGGCGACCACGGTGTCCGAGAAGAAGGTGTGGATCACATCGCCGGAACCGTTCAGTTCCTGGCGGTACTGCCACCCGCGCGGAATGTCGGCGCGCATCCGGGTGGCGGGATTGGTCCATTCGAAGCCGGCGAAATAGCGCAGGTTCCGTTCGGCCTCCTGCTGGTGGATGTAGGCCAGGCCCGCCACCAGGCCCGCGAAGGCCAGCGTCGCCAGCCCGGTGCGCAGCATCCCGGCACCGCGCTCGTGCACCAGGAAGCGCTCGTGGTCGTAGCTGGCCGCGCGGCCCTTGTTCAGGTTCGCGTACTGCAGGCCCATCGTGATCAGCGTGACGAAGGGAATGCCCAGCCCGAGCCCCGACAGGTACATCCGCGCCATGCGACCGAGGTACTGGATGAAGGTCGGCCGGCCGCCGTCCTGCAGCGTCACGCGGACGCCGAACAGAAACTTGCCGGGCGTGCTGCCGAACAGCCCGAAGACGACGGCTTCGAAGACCAGCGCCACCGGCACCAGAATGACCCCGAGCAGCGGCGCGGCGGAGGGGCTCTGCATCCAGAGCCCGAAGGCCGGCCAGAGGTGCCCGCCGACCGCGCCCAGGAACATGCCGGCGGGCACCGCCATCGTCCAGACGTCGAAACAGCGCGCGAACAGCCGGCGCCAGGGTCCGGCCGCAGCATGTGCGGCGGCGGCTGCACGGGGCGCCGGTGCCTCGATGGCCCCGGCGGCGAGCCAGGGCTCCCCGCCGGCGGGCACCGCGGGGTCCGGAGGTGCCGCGGGCAAATCGGGCTGGGGCAGCGGTGGCGCCGTTCGCCCAGGCGCGGACGATGCCGGATCGAGCAGCACCGGCTCGAGGCGCATGCCCGGCACGAGTTCCGCGACCTGGTGCAGCGGCTTCCAGGCCAGCCGTCCCGGGCGCCAGACCAGCGTCTGTGCATCGATGGTGCCCGCATGCAGGCGGTGCCGGATCTGTTCGGCCGAGAGCGGGCCTTGCCTGTCGTCGCCGTGCGCGTACCACCATCCCTCGTCCATGCGCCGCTCCTTCGGTCTGGGTTGTTGTCGTTTCCTCGCAGCCACGCAAATGTATCGGGAAGTGCGGGGCTCCAACAAGGAGATTGCGGGCCGGGGAGTCAGGCGACAATCGCGCCATGAGCACGCCGTTCCGCATCGCCCCCTCCATCCTCTCCGCAGATTTCGCGCGCCTCGGCGACGAACTGGCCCGGGTCATCGCCGCCGGCGCCGACTGGATCCACTTCGACGTGATGGACAACCACTACGTGCCGAACCTGACCTTCGGCCCGATGGTGTGCAAGGCGCTGCGGCCGCATGCGAAAACAGCGGCTGGCGCGCCGGTGCCGATCGACGTTCACTTGATGATCCAGCCGGTCGACGCGCTGGCCGCGTCCTTCGCCGAAGCCGGGGCCGACTACATCAGCTTCCACCCCGATGCCTCGCCGCACACCCACCGCAGCATCCAGGCCATCAAGGCCGCGGGCTGCAAGGCCGGGCTGGTGTTCAACCCCGGGCTGGGGCTCGAGGCGCTCGACTGGGCGATCGACGACATCGACCTGATCCTGATCATGAGCGTGAACCCCGGCTTCGGCGGGCAGAGCTTCATCGACTCGGCGCTGCGCAAGATCGAGCAGGCGCGAAAGCGCATCGAGCAGAGCGGCCGCGACATCCGGCTCGAGGTCGATGGCGGCATCAAGGCCGACAACATCGCGCGCGTGGCTTCGGCCGGTGCCGACACCTTCGTGGCCGGCAGCGCGATCTTCAACGCCCCGGACTATGCCGCGGTGATCACGCAGATGCGCGAGCAGCTCGCGGGCGTGGCGCCGCGCTGAGCCGCCTTCGCCCGCAGCGCCTCAAGGCCTGAGCTTGTCGTTGTAGACGCGGTCCGTCTCGGCGCCGCGGCTGGTGTCGACCACGCCGCGCTCCACGTCGTCGTGGCCCTTGCGGCCGACCTCCGACTGCTGGCCGTCCTGCGACGCCTGGCTGTCGGACGACTGGTCGCGCTCGTGCGGCAGGCGCGGTGCCGAGTCGCCGCCCTGTTCGACCTTGGTGTCGCCGCCGCCCGCATCGCGCAGCGGATCGTCGCGGCGGGCCGGTTCGTCTTTGGGGGTGCGGGCTGGGGTGCTGTTGCTGCTCATGGCGTGTTCCTTGGCACGGATAGGTGCGATCGAAACCAAGGCTGCATGGGCGCGCAGCCGCCTGCGGTAGGACACGCCAGGCATGCGCTGTAGGTGCCGTCTTTGCGTGCAGCGGGGCGCTCCGCAATAATTCCCCGGATGCCTTCCGATCCCCTTGACGCCGACGCGGCGACCGACAGCCTGCGCATCCATACTTTCGCTTCGCTGGACCCCGGCCCCCGGCTGCTCGTGGTGGGCGGCGTGCATGGCGACGAAACCTGCGGCACCGCGGGCATCGAGCGCCTGCTGGGCGAACTCGACGGCGGCGCGCTCCGGCTGCAGCGCGGCCAGCTCACGCTGGTGCCCGTGGCCAACCCGCTCGCGCGCCGCCGGCTGCAGCGCGAAGGCCAGCGCAACCTCAACCGCCTGTTCAAGCCCAGCGCCGAGCCGGCCGACTACGAGGCGCGCGTCACCAACCTGCTGTGCCCGCTGATCGAGCGCCACGACGTGCTGCTCGACCTGCACTCGTTCCAGAGCGCGGGCGAGGCCTTCGCGATGATCGGCCCGCGCGACAACACCGGTGCGCTCGAACCGTTCGCGCGCGCCGCCGAGGAAGGCCTGCTCGCGCTGCACCTCGGCACGCCGATCGTGGTGGAAGGCTGGCTCGACATCTATGCCGCCGGGCTCGCGCAGCGCGCCGCGGGCGGGGCCGTGGCCGAGCACGAGATCGACTTCGGCCGCGGCACCAACGAATACATCCGCAGCTGCGGCGGCTATGGCGTCACGCTCGAATGCGGCCAGCACCAGGATCCGCAGGCGCCCGAGGTCGCCTGGCGCGCGATCCGCCGCGCGCTCGCGCTGCTCGGCATGGCGCCGCTGCCGCCGGGGCTTGCTGCGGCCGCGCCGCCCGCAGCGCCGCGGCTGCTCAGGCTGGCCAGCGTGACCGACCGGCTGCACGAAGACGACCGCTTCGTGCGCGAATGGGCCACCTTCGATGCGGTGCGGCGCGGCGAACCGATCGGCATGCGCCACGACGGCACGCCGGTCAACGCGCCCGACGACGGCTTCATCGTCTTTCCCAATGCGCTCGCGCTGCCTGGTGCCGAATGGTTCTACTTCGCACGCCCGAGCGAGCGCGTGCTCGGCCCGGCAGGCCCCGCCGCCTGAGCCTACGGCAGGCGCCGCCGCGTTCCTACACCCCTTGCGCGCGGCGCTCGCGCAAAGTCGGAGCCGATGGCCATCTCGACCCACGCGACCGGTGCAGGCATCGTGCTCCCGCGCATCACCCATGCCGAGCGCGTGATCGATGCCGCGAGCGGCACCACCAAGGGTAGCCTCGCCGCCTATTACGCCAGCGTGGCGCCGCTGATCCTGCCGCACCTCAAGGGCCGGCCCGTCGCATTGGTGCGCGCCCCCGAAGGCGTCGGCGGCGAGCTGTTCTTCCAGAAGCATGCGCAGCACAGCGAGATCGCGGGCATCCGGCTGCTCGATCCCGCGCTCGACCCGGGCCACGAACCCCTGCTGCAGATCGACACGGCGCGCGCGCTGCTCGGCGCGGCCCAGTTCAACACCATCGAGCTGCACACCTGGAACGCCACCTCGCGCGCGCTGGCCAAACCCGACCGCATGACCTTCGACCTCGACCCCGGCGAGGGCGTCGACTGGCCGCTGATCCAGGAGGGCGCGCTGCTCGTGCGCGTGCTGCTTGACGAGCTCGGTCTGCCCTCGTTCCTGAAAACCAGCGGCGGCAAGGGGCTGCACGTGGTGGTGCCGCTGCGGCGCGACTTCGGCTGGGACGAGGTGCGCGGCTTCTCGCGCGCCATCGTCGAGCATCTCGCGCGCATCGTGCCCGAGCGCTTCGTTGCCAAGAGCGGGCCGCGCAACCGCGTGGGCCGGATCTTCGCCGACTACCTGCGCAACGGCTTCGGCGCCACCACGGCCTGTGCATGGTCGGCGCGCGCCCGCCCGGGCATGGGCATCTCGGTGCCGCTCGCGTGGGAGGAACTGCCCGACCTCGCGGGCCCGGCGCACTGGACCGTGGCCAATGCGGCCGAGCGCCTCGCGGTCGGCAATGAGCCGTGGGACGCGATGGAGAAAAGTCGCACCGGGCTGCGCCGCGCGATGGAGATGCTCGGCTACATGCCGTAGCCCGCCGGGTGCGGCGCGCTACGGCCTCACTTCGCGCGTGGTCACCTCGAAGCGCTGCAGCGTGTTCGCGCCGAACACCATCGTGATCGGCACGTCGGCCGCGTCGCGCCCGCGGGCGATCAGCACGCGGCCGATGCGCGGCACGTTGTGGCGCGCGTCGAAGGTGTGCCAGCGCTCGCCCAGGTAGACCTCGAACCAGGCGCTGAAATCCATCGGATACGGCACCGGCGGCACGCCGATGTCGCCGAGGTAGCCGGTCGCGTAGCGCGCCGGTATGTTCATGCAGCGGCACAGTGCGATCGCGAGGTGCGCGAAGTCGCGGCACACGCCGGTGCGCTCGCGGAACGCGTCGACCGCGGTGCGCGTGGGGCGGGCGCTGCCGTAGTCGAAGCGCAGGTGCCCGTGCACGAAGTCGCAGATCGCCTGCACGCGCGCCCAGCCCGGTGCGAGGTTGGCGAAGTGGTTCCAGGCGAAGGCGAGCAGCTCGCTGTCGACCTCGCAATAGCGGCTCGGCAGCAGGTAGCGCAGCGTGGATGTCGGCAGGTCGGCCGCCGTGTGCTCGACCGCGCCCGGGTCGACCGCGTCGATGGTGCCCGGATCGAACACCACGGCATGGTTGCGCAGCCGCACGCTCGCCACGCCGGGCGGAATCCGCACCCGCGCGCAGTGGTTGTCGTGGGTGTCCATGTAGTGGTCCGTGGCGAGCGGCGGGCTGATGCTGATGTGTTCGCCGTCCTGCAGGTCGGCCGCGCGCGCGGGATGCACCTGCAGCATGTAGATCAGCGCTGTCGGTGCAGTGACCGCCAGCTCGATGTCGAAGCCGATCTCGATCTGCATTTTTGGCTGTCCCTCTTTGGATGTGTATGTGCTTCGATGCTACGGGCCGGCCCGGCGCGGCAGGCAAGGGCAGAGGCCCGAAGCGACGTAGGCGGCACGCTGTCGGCGCGCTCCTACCCTGGGGGCGCCGGCTCTCCCACACGCGCGGGCGAGGCGCCACTACGGGTAACAGTGTGAGAAAAACTTAACCTTTGTCACGCTCGCAACCGACCCCGCCGCCATCCCGCGCGGCGCTTCAGGAGGCTGCGGCGCAAGCACCCGAGTTTTCACATTGATCTGCTGGAGCGAATCATGGATTTTGCGTCGCTGTTCGATTCACTCACCGGCGCCTGGGGGGACGAAATCCTGTTCTGGGTGGTCGCCGCCGTGGCGGGATTCATCTGCCTGATCGCCCTGGTGAACGTACTGGACATGTTTCTCGACCATGAGGTCGACCCTCCCATGAAAGACCCTCGATGACGCCTCAGAACAAGGCCGCCGCCGGGCGCCGCTCGAAGGCCTCGGACGCCGGCAACGCCAAGCAGCAGCAACTCGACGGCTTCACGACCGACCAGGCGCCCCACCTGACGACCAACCAGGGGCTTCAGATCCCCGACAACCACAACTCGCTCAAGGCCGGGTTGCGCGGGCCGACGCTGCTCGAAGACTTCATCCTGCGCGAGAAGATCACGCACTTCGACCACGAGCGCATCCCCGAGCGCGCGGTGCATGCGCGCGGCGCGGCCGCGCACGGCTACTTCCAGGTCTACAAGTCGATGTCGCAGTTCACCGCGGCCGACTTCCTGCAGGACCCCGACGCCAAGACGCCGGTGTTCGTGCGCTTCTCGACCGTCGCCGGCTCGCGCGGCTCGGCCGACACCGTGCGCGACGTGCGCGGCTTCGCCGTCAAGTTCTACACCCGCGA
>CAMLCW010000161.1 GCA_946478645.1 uncultured Variovorax sp. | reverse complement strand
GACTACCTGCGCCAGGGCATCCACCTGCGCGGCTATGCGCAGAAGCAGCCCAAGCAGGAATACAAGCGCGAGGCCTTCGAGCTCTTCGGCCAGCTGCTCGACTCGGTCAAGGTCGAGGTCACGCGCCAGCTCATGACGGTGCGCGTGCAGTCGGGCGACCAGCTCGACGAGGCGGCCGATGCGCTCGAGAGCCGCGGCGAGAACCTCTCCAACATCACCTACACCGCGCCGACAGAAACCGGCGAGGTCGAGGTGCGCCGCGACGAGGAGAACGAACGCCGCATCGCGGCCGCGGGGCTCGGCGCCGGTGGCCTCAGCGCCCAGGCCGCGGCCTTCGCGCGCACCGGCCGCAACGATCCGTGCCCTTGCGGCAGCGGCAAGAAGTTCAAGCATTGCCACGGCAAGCTCAGCTGATACCCATTCGTCCGGAGAAGAGATACCGCCATGCCCGTGAACCTGTCTGCTCCTGATCCCGCCGCGCTGTTCGCGGTGCCCGGCGTCCGCATCGGCGTGGCCGAGGCGGGCGTGCGCAAGGCCAACCGCAAGGATCTGACGGTCGTGCTGATCGACGATGGCGCTGCGGTCGGCGGGGTCTTCACGCAGAACCGCTTCTGCGCCGCGCCGGTGCAGGTCTGCCGCGAGCACCTGGCGGCCGGCCACGGCATTCGCGCGATGGTGATCAACACCGGCAACGCCAATGCCGGCACCGGCGAAGACGGCCTGCTGCGCACGCGCACCACGTGCATCGCGCTCGCGCGCCATCTCGAGATCGCGCCCGAGCAGGTGCTGCCGTTCTCGACCGGCGTGATCATGGAGCCGCTGCCGGTCGACCGCATCGAGGCCGGCCTGCCCGCCGCGCTGGCCGATGCAGCGGAAAACCACTGGGCGCGCGCGGCCGAAGGCATCATGACCACCGACACGATCCCCAAGGCGTCGAGCCGCCAGGTGCAGGTCGGCGGCGCGACCGTCACGGTCACCGGCATCAGCAAGGGCGCCGGCATGATCCGCCCGAACATGGCGACGATGCTCGGCTTCATGGCGACCGATGCGAAGATCGACCCGGCGCTGATCCAGCCGCTCGCGCGACAACTGGCCGACGGCTCGTTCAACCGCGTGACCATCGACGGCGACACCTCGACGAACGATTCGTTCGTGGTCATCGCCACGCAGAAGGCCGCGCACGCGACCATCACCTCGCTCGATTCGGCCGAGGGCCAGGCGCTCGTGGCGGCCATGCAGGAGGTGGCGCGCGAACTCGCGCAGGCCATCGTGCGCGACGGCGAGGGCGCGACCAAGTTCATCACGATCCAGGTCGAAGGCGGGCGCGACGCGGCCGAGTGCCGGCAGGTGGCCTACGCCGTGGCGCATTCGCCGCTGGTCAAGACGGCCTTCTACGCCAGCGACCCGAACCTGGGCCGCATCCTCGCGGCCGTGGGCTATGCGGGCATCGCCGATCTCGACCAGACCGGCATCGACCTGTTCCTCGACGACGTGCACGTGGCGGTCAAGGGCGGGCGCAACCCGTCGTACCGCGAGGAAGACGGCCAGCGCGTGATGCAGCAGAGCGAAATCACGGTGCGCATCGGCCTGGGCCGCGGCAGCGCGAGCGAGACGGTGTGGACCTGCGACTTCAGCCACGAGTACGTGACGATCAACGCCGACTACCGGTCATGAACGAGCAGTTCCAAAGGCTGATCGAACGCGCCGAACAGCTCATCACCCGCATCGAATCCGTTCTTCCGCAACCGCTCGCGGCCCCCGCCGACTGGAACGCGTCGATCGCCTGGCGCTACCGCCGCCGCAGTTCGGGCCATGGCGTGCTCGAGCCCGTGAAGCACGTGGCCGCGATGGCGCTCGATTCGCTCAAGGAAATCGACGTCCAGAAAGAGAAGATCGAGCGCAACACGCGCCAGTTCGTCGAAGGCAAGCCCGCCAACAACGTGCTGCTCACGGGCGCGCGTGGCACCGGCAAGTCGTCGCTGATCCGCGCCTGTCTGCAGGCCTACGCGCCGCAGGGGCTGCGGCTGATCGAGGTTGACAAGGCCGAGCTCACCGACCTGCCCGACATCGTCGAGGTGGTGTCGCAGCGGCCCGAGAAGTTCATCGTGTTCAGCGACGACCTGAGCTTCGACGAAGGCGAGCCGGGCTACAAGGCGCTGAAATCGATCCTCGACGGCTCGGTGGCCGCGGCCACGCCGAACGTGCTGATCTACGCGACCAGCAACCGGCGCCACCTGCTGCCCGAGTACATGAAGGACAACCTCAGCTACACCCACACCGAGGACGGCGAAGTGCACCCCGGCGAAGTGATCGAGGAAAAGATCTCGCTGTCGGAGCGCTTCGGCCTCTGGGTGAGCTTCTATCCGTTCAGCCAGGCCGAATACCTCGCGATCGTCGCGCAGTGGCTGTCGTCGTTCGGCGTGGATGCCGCCGCCATCGAGGCCGCGCGGCCCGAGGCGCTGGTCTGGGCGCTCGAGCGCGGCTCGCGCAGCGGTCGCGTGGCCTACCAGTTCGCGCGCGACTACGCGGGGCGGACCGGCGCATGAGCGCACCAGCGCCAGGCGGGGCAGACCGCAAGCACACCGAGGTGGCGGTCGGCGTGCTGATCCGCGCCGACGACGGCGCGCTGCTGCTGTCGACCCGGCCCGAAGGCAAGCCCTACGCGGGCTTCTGGGAGTTCCCGGGCGGCAAGGTCGAGGCCGGCGAAACGGTCGAGGAGGCGCTGCGGCGCGAACTGCACGAGGAACTGGGCATCACCATCGCGGGCGCCGAGGTTTGGAAAGTGACCGAGCACGACTATCCGCATGCGCTGGTGCGGCTGCACTGGTGCAAGGTCTCGCAGTGGTCGGGTGCATTCGAGATGCGCGAGGGCCAGCAGATGCGCTGGCAGCAACTGCCGCTCGACGTGGCGCCGGTGCTGCCGGGCGCGCTGCCGGTGCTCGAGTGGCTGAGCCAGGAGCGCGGCCTGCCCGCGTCGGCGGCGCTGGCGGTCTCGACGCTCGACTGATGGCCGCGCGCATCGCGCCGCGCGAGCGCGTCGGGCCGGCGCCGCAGTCCCGAGGCGCCGCACCATGATGCATCCCAAGTACCGCCCCGACATCGACGGCCTGCGCGCCGTGGCGGTGGCCTCGGTGCTGGCCTTCCATGCCTTTCCCGATGCGCTGCCGGGCGGCTTCATCGGGGTCGACATCTTCTTCGTGATCTCGGGCTTCCTGATCACGACCATCATCCTGCAGAGCCAGGCGGCCGGCGACTTCAGCTACCGCGACTTCTATGCGCGACGCATCCGGCGGATCTTCCCCGCGCTCACGCTGGTGCTCGCGGCGACGCTGGCCTTCGGCTGGTATGCGCTGCTGCCGCGCGAGTTCACGGCGCTCGGCAAGCAGGCGGCCGGCGGTGCGGCCTTCATCGCCAACTTCATCTTCTGGGGCGAGGCCGGGTATTTCGACACGGCGGCCGAGACCAAGCCGCTCCTGCACCTGTGGTCGCTCGGCATCGAGGAGCAGTTCTACATCTTCTGGCCCGTGCTGCTGGCCGTTGCGTGGCGCCGCCGCTGGCCGGTGCTGCGGCTGCTCTGGGTGCTGGCGGTGGTGTCGTTCCTGGTCAACGTGCTGACGATCCATCCGTTTCGCACCGCCGCGTTCTATTCGCCAATCTCGCGCTTCTGGGAGCTGATGGTGGGCGGGATCCTGGCCTGCATGCGGCTGCAGGCTGCGGCCACCAATGCGCCGCCGGCGCCGGCCTGGCGAAGCCATCTGCAGTCGTGCCTGGGCGTGGGCCTGATCGTGCTCGGGCTCGTGACGATCCGCAGCGACAAGGCCTTTCCCGGCTGGTGGGCGCTGCTGCCCACGGTGGGCGCGGCCTGCTGCATCGCGGCCGGGCCCGGTGGCGTGCTCAACCGCTGGGTGCTGGCGCGCCGGCCGATGGTGTGGATCGGTCTCATCAGCTATCCGCTCTACCTCTGGCACTGGCCGTTGCTGGTGTATGCGCGCATCCTGGAAGAGGGCGAGCCCACGGCCGCGGTGCGCGCGGCCATGGTGGCCGCGAGCGTGGCGCTGGCGTGGCTCACCTACCGTTTCGTGGAGCGCTTCACGCGCGCCCGGACGCAGCCCGCGATGCTGCGCGCGCTCATGGGCGGCGGCCTCGCGCTGGCGCTCGTCGGCCTTCTCGCCTTTGGCGGCATGCCGCCGCGCAACGGCAGCGACCTGCTGCGCAAGGTGACCGACGCCACGGTCGACGACGACTACTTCGCGGGCTTCGCCGACCGCGAGGTCGCAGGCCACCGGGTCAAGGCCATCGGCGGCGGTGCGCGCAAGGTACTGCTGATCGGCGACAGCCACGTGCAGCAATACGCGCCCCGCGCACGCGAACTGGCGCGCACCGCGCCGGAGCGCATGGCGACGACGTATTTCTCGATCTATGGCGCTTGCCCGCCGGTGCCCGGCATGGTGGCCGAAGGCAACCCCGGCTGCCCGCAGGCGCGCAACGAGATGCTCGCGCTGGCGCTTGCCCCGGACATCGACACGGTGGTGGTCGGCGCCTGCTGGAACTGCTACTTCACGGGCGACTTTCCGCTGCCGTTCTACTTCCGCGAGGGCGGGTCGGACTACCTCGTGAACAACGGCGGCGAAGGGCGCGAGCGTGCCATCGATGCGCTCTCGAAACTGCTGGCGACGCTGGCGGGCAGCGGCAAGAAGGTCTACCTGCTGCTCGACAACGCCAGCGGTATCGCGTTCGAGCCGCGGCGCCTCATCGAAGGCAGCCGCATGGGTCGCATGGTGGCGCTCGGCAGCACGCCGTATGCGCCGCTTGCACCCGAGCAGGCGCAGCTCAACGCGCGGCTGGCCGCGCTTGCCCGCGCAGCCGGCGCCGAGCCGATCGACGTGATGGCCAGCCTCTGCAAGGACGGGCAGTGCCTGCGGGCGACGCCGGACGACGCGCCGGTCTACAAGGACCGCGAACACCTGCGCCCGACCTATGTGCGCAGGCATGCTGGCTACGTCGACCGCATCTTCCTCTCGCCGCCCTAGGAGGCTGTCGGGCTACTGGACCTTCTTCGGGTCGCCGAACGGCTCGTCGTCGGCCGGTGCCTCGGCGGGCATGCGGAATTCCTCGCTGGCCCAGGCGCCGAGGTCGATGCCCTTGCAGCGCGCGCTGCAGAACGGGCGGTAGGGGTTGCGTTCGGCGTAGACGCTGTCGCCGCCGCACGCAGGGCAGCGGACGATGCGCTCGCCGATGTTCTTGCTGGCGTCGTTCATGCGCAGAGCGTGAGTTCGAATGCGGCGTCGTCGTTGCTGGGATGCAGGCGGTCGTCGGCCTCGTGGCGCATCATCCGGACCGAGACCATGAGCCGGTTGCCGCTGATCTCGGGGATCACGCCCAGCCTCGGATCGATGCGCAGCCGCAGCAGCTGGAAGCTGCGCCCCTGCGGAAGGTTCTGCTGGAACTGCCCGCCGGTGGCCATGACCTTGTAGGGCACGTCGGCCTCGCGCAGCAGCTTGAGCAGCAGGTAGATCGACTCGGCGAGCGGCGACAGCGTGCCGGACCAGCGCTCGAGGTCGGCGCGCCGGCTTGCCGCGCTGCGGTGCTGCCAGGCGAAATACGCCGGCAGGTCGAATTCGCAGGTACCGCCCGGAATGCTCGCGCGGCTGCGGATGCTCATGAGCCACTCGTTCTCGGTCAGCGCCTGGCCGGCCTTGCCGGTCAGGCCGTTGAGCGTGGCGAAGCTGCGTTCGAGCTGGCCGACGACCTGGTCGAGCACGGCTTCGGCAATGGCCGGGTTGCCGCGATAGCTGTTGAAGACGTTCTTGTGCTTGTCGAGGTCGCGCATCACGTCGGCCTTGAGGTCGGCGCGCGCGGCGACGTCCATGATCTCGAAGATCGTGACCAGCGCGTAGTGGTGCGACAGCGGGGATTCCGCTGGCACCAGCTCCCCGAGGCGGCGAAAGAGGTGCTCCAGCCGCAGATACGTGCGAATGCGCTCGTTGAAGGGGTACTCGTAGAGGATCACGCGGTTCTATCGCTTTCCTGTCGCGAAATCATAGCCTCAGGGCGTCTTCGCCGGAGGCGTGGGAAGCACTTCGCGCACCGCCGAGAGCATGCGCTCGCCGAGCTCGAACTGGCCGTGCATCGACATGTGGGTGTCGTTCGGGAAGTAGAAGTCGCGCACCTGGGTGCGCTTCTCGCGCGCGAAGGCGTAGAGGTCGGGGCCGAGCCCGGACGTGCGGAACCCGGCCTCGAAATCCTTCGAGAAATCGGGCTTCAGGTACACGGTCGTCTTGTTGGGAATCACCATCCACATGATAGGAAAGCGGCTGTGGGCCTGTGTGAAATTCTTCATCCACGCGAGGTGCGCGGGGGTGAGTGGTCCATTGTCCTCATCTTCGGCGAAAAACGGCATCTTGTCGCAGCTGCGGTGCGAGAAGAGCTTGCAACCATCGGGCACCGGGCGCACCCAGGTGTTCCAGTCGAAGTGGATGTCTGTTTCAGACTTTTTCGCTTTCCAGGTGTTGTAGTAGGTCGTGATGCCCGTCATGAACTGGACGTTCCAGTTGGGCGCGGGGTCCGGCACGGTCTCATCGGGCACGAACAGCGGCTGCACCTGGGCGTCGAAGGGCATGACCATCTTCTCGCACTTCATGCTGTCCTTCGCGCGGTCGCCGAGCAGGCGTTCGACGCTCTCGATGATGATCAGCTTGCCCTTGAAGCCTGCCTTCTCGATCCATTGGTCGAAGTCGGCGCACAGCGCGTTCTCGTACTGGCCCCAGTAGGTGGTCGAGACGCGGTAGCCGGCCCGTGCCAGTACCGATTGCCAGCGGAAGGTCATCGAGAAGCTGTCGCCGATCACCAGGATGTCGGCCTGGTCGACCGGTGCGGCCTTGAGGAAGGCGGGGTCGGCCTTGGGCGGCGGGGCGGTCCAGCCGAACTCGCGCTCGGACAGGCGGCCAATGCGCGTGAGGTCGCCATAGGGAATGGGGCTGGTGAGCGAGATGATCCACAGCGCCATCAGGACGATGTAGCCGATCAGGAAGAAGCGCAGCCAGACTTTCGCGGGCGTCGTCATGTCGAATCAGAATTGGAAATAGAGGAACGGGCTGTAGTTGCCCAGGTTCGAGACGCACCACGCGAAGAGCGCGAAGGTGCCGATGGCCAGCAAGGCGGTCGAGCCCCAGGCCATGGCCGGGCGGCCGGCCACCGCCTTCGGATGGGGAATCCAGCGTTCGAGCGTGATCGTCGGCGGCAGTGCCAGGCAGATGAAGATGCCGATCAGCATGGTCCGGAAGAATTCGGGCTTGCGGTAGGGCACCGGGCCGAACTCGCTGAACGCCGTGGGCGGTGCGCCGTGCAGGCCCAGCATGCCCTTGTAGATGGCCATGACCGTGTGCATGCCGTCGGCGCGGAACACGACCCAGGCCAGCACCACGCAGAGGAAGGTGAGCAGCCAGCCCAGCACGCGGCCGATGCGGCTCGGCGTGACGCTCGGCCGCACTTTGGCGTTCCAGAGATGGTTGATCATCAGGAACACGCCGTGCATCGCGCCCCAGATGACGAAGGTCCAGGCAGCGCCGTGCCACAGGCCGCCGAGCAGCATCGTGAGGAACAGGTTGAGGTAGCGCCGCGCGGGCCCCTTGCGGTTGCCGCCGAGCGGCACGTAGAGATAGTCGCGCAGGAAGTTCGACAGCGAGATGTGCCAGCGGCGCCAGAACTCGATGATGTTGGTCGACTTGTAGGGCGAGCGGAAGTTGAGCGGCAGCTGCACGCCCAGGCACATCGACAGGCCCACGGCCATGTCCGAATAGCCCGAGAAGTCGAAATAGATCTGCAGCGTATAGGCCAGCGCGCCGAACCAGGCGGTGTAGAGCGTGGGCTCGATGCCCTTGTGCACGCCGTTGAACATCATGTCGGCGTACTGGCCCATCGGGTCGGCGATCAGCAGCTTCTTGGCCAGGCCGAAGGTGAAGATGGCGATGCCGAGCGCGACCTTGTGGGGGTCGAGCTTGTAGGTCGCTGGGTTCGCGAACTGCGGCATCATCTGCGCGTGGTGCAGCACCGGGCCCGCGATCAGGTGCGGGAAATAGGTGACGAACAGCACGTAGTGGATGAAGCTGCGCTCGTGCACCTTGCCCTGCCAGCAGTCGACCAGGAACGCGATCTGCGTGAAGGTATAGAACGAGATGCCGATCGGCAGCACGATGTGCAGCATCTCGAGCGGCGACATGCCCGCCGCGGTGAGGCCCTCGTTCACGTTCGCGACGAAGAAGTTCGCGTACTTGAAGATGGCCAGCACGCCGAGGTTCACCACCAGCGCCGTCACCAGCAGCCGCTTGCGCTTGCGGTCGTCGCGGTCCGGCGCGGGCGAGAGGTGCAGCCCGAACCAGTAGTTGATGCAGATCGACGCCAGCAGCAGCGGCAGCGCCTGCACGCTCCACCAGCCGTAGAAGAACAGCGAGGCGAGCGCCAGGAAGCCGGCAGCCGATCGGGCGTTGCGCCTGCCGATCAGGAAGAACCCGATCAGCACCAGCGGGAAGTAGACAAATATGAAGGGGTACGAATTGAAAAGCATCGCAGGAGGGCACTCCGGCGAGCGCCATTTGTCTTGTTCGTCTTGTGCGGCCGCTGCGGCGGCAAACCCTGGATTATCGCGTGCCGGACCGAACCCACCGGTTCCAGAGACCCCGGACCTCGGCGGCGAGTTCCTCCAACGAGAGCGACTCGTTGCAAATGACCGCGTCCGCGGCCGCCCGCCGCAGCGCGCGCGGCGCCTGCTGGGCGATCACCGCCTGCACCGCTTCGGGCGCCCAGCCGGAGCGCGCGATGACGCGCCGCAGCTGCGTTTGCTCGCTCGCGTCGACCACCAGCACCCGCTCGACGATGCCCCGCCAGCGGCCCGACTCGACCAGCAGGGGCACGTCGAAGACCACCGTGGCGCGCTCGCCCGCGGCGGCGGCCAGGCGCTCGGTCTCGGCGCCGATCAGGGGGTGGAGGATCGCTTCGAGGCGTTTCTTCGCGCTGCTGTCGGCGAACACGATCTGCCGCATGGCGGCGCGGTCGAGCCCGCCGTCCGACGCGATGACCCCCGGGCCGAAGGCGGCCTCGATCGCGGGCATGGCGATGCCGCCGGGGCTCGCGATGTCGCGGGCGATCGCATCGGTGTCGACGAGCACGGCCCCTTCGGCGACCAGCATCGCCGCGACCGTGCTCTTGCCGCTTCCGATGCCGCCCGTCAGGCCGATGCGCCGCATGCGTGCCCTGCTTTCGTTCGTTTTTGCTTCAACGGACCAGGCCGCTGAGCGGAAAGGCGAAGGGAACCGACTGCCGCACCAGGGCCGGGCCCACGGCGAGGCAGACGAGGCCGGCGCCCGCGAGGAACGGCCCGAAGGCCATCGGAATGTCCTTGTGCGCGAGCTTGCCCACGACCCGCAGCGCAATGCCGATCACCGCCCCCACCAGCGACGACACGAGGATGATGGCGATCAGGTAGTCGGCGCCGAACCAGGCGCCCAGGGCCGCGAGCAGCTTGAAGTCGCCATAGCCCATGCCTTCCTTGCCGGTGGCCAGGCGATAGGCGTGGTAGACGAGCCAGAGGCTCAGGTAGCCGAACACGGCGCCCCAGAGGGCCGATTGCAGCGCCACGCCGGTCCAGCCCATGGCGGCGCCGATCAGCCCGAGCCAGAGCAGCGGATAGTTGAGCGAATCGGGCAGGAACTGCGTGTCGAAGTCGATCAGGAACTGGCAGATCAGCAGCGCGGCAAAGGCCGCCCAGAGCACCGCGGCCGGCGTCAGCCCGAAGCGCCAGGCGCACAGCGCGAAGAACGCACCCGTGACCAGCTCGACGATCGGATAGCGCAGGCTGATCGCGGCCTTGCAGGCGCCGCAGCGGCCGCGCAGCAGCGCGTAGCTCAGCACCGGGATATTTTCGTACCAGCGGATCTTGTGGTCGCAGGCGCCGCAGCGCGACGCGGGGCGCGCAAGGTCGAACGGCGGCAGCGCCTCGATGGCGACCGCAGCCTTGTCGGCCGCGGCCTCGAGGCCGGCCGGCGGCGCCGAGCCGGGCCCGAACACCAGCGACCAGAGCGAGGGCGCGTCCTTGGAAGACATCAGGTTGGCCACCGCGTCGCCGAGCCAGCCCCGGTACATCATCACCGGCGTGCGGTAGATCACCACGTTGAGGAAGCTGCCGACCAGCAGACCCACGACGCCGGCGAGGGCCGCATCGAACCCCTGCGAGACCACCGGCATCAGACGACTTGGCCGAGCTTGAAGATCGGCAGGTACATCGACACCACGATGCCGCCGATGATCGTGCCGAGAAACACGATGATGATCGGCTCCATGAGGCTCGACAGGCCCGCGACCATGTCGTCGACCTCCGACTCGTAGAAATCGGCGGCCTTGCCGAGCATGTGGTCGATCGAGCCCGACTCCTCGCCGATGGCCGTCATCTGGATCACCATCGACGGGAACAGGTTGACGTTGGTCATGGCCGTGGTGAGGCTGGTGCCGGTCGAGACTTCCTGCTGGACCTTGACCGTGGCGTCGCTGTAGACGGTGTTGCCCGAGGCGCCGCCCACCGAGTCGAGCGCCTCGACCAGCGGCACGCCGGCCGCGAACATGGTCGCGAGCGTGCGGGTCCAGCGCGCCACGCACGATTTCTCGATCAGGGTGCCGAAGATCGGCACGCGCAGCAGCGCGCGGTCCATCACGCGCTGCACGCGCTCGTTGCGCTTCCAGGCCTGCAGGAAGAAGTAGGTGCCGCCGCCGATCACGCCGAAGATCAGCCACCAGTACGAGACGAAGAATTCGCTGATGCCGATCACGAGCAGCGTCGGCGCGGGCAGGTCGGCACCGAACGAACTGAAGACCTCCTTGAAGGCCGGGATCACGAAGATCATGATGATCGCGATCACCACGAAGGCCACGACGATCACCGAGATCGGGTACATCAGCGCCGACTTGATCTTCGACTTGATCGCCTCGGTCTTCTCCATGTAGGTGGCGAGCCGGTCGAGCAGGTCTTCGAGGATACCGGCCGCCTCGCCGGCTTCCACCAGGTTGCAGTAGAGGTTGTCGAAGTACTTCGGGAACTTGCGGAACGCCGACGACAGCGAGGTGCCGGTCTCGACGTCGCTGCGGATGTCGTTCAGCAGCTTGGCGACGCTCGGGTTGGCATTGCCGCGCCCGACGATGTCGAACGATTGCAGCAGCGGCACG
>CAMLCW010000160.1 GCA_946478645.1 uncultured Variovorax sp. | reverse complement strand
CGCCCGCTAGAGGATCTGGCGCGTCCCGCACAGCGGCCTCCAGCGCATGTTCTCGCCCTTGCCCGCCACGCGCAGCACGGTCTCGACGAAATGGTTGACCTCGACATGGCGCGAGAGATAGCGCGCCAGCACCGCGCCGAACAGGAACACGCTGTGGCCGTGGAACGCATCCTTGTCGACCTCGAGCGTGACCTCGAGCCCGCGGCCGAAGGCGATCGGCCCTTTCATCGGCAGCCGGCGCGCCACGGGTTTGGTCTTGACCGAGAGCAGCCCGCGCACCTGGCCCTGGCGCATTTCGTCGGCATGCACCGCGTAGAGCATCAGCGTCTCGCGCAGTGCCGCGGCGCCCTGCTGCGGCGTGCTGTCGGACAGCGAAAGGTAGTTGAGCGCGAGATGGTCGAGCACGCGCCAGCCCAGCCCCTGGCTCACCACCGGCGACACCGGCCGCGACGGGCCGCGCACCATGCGCACGCGCTGCGCGGGAAAGGAATCGACGCAGTCGAAGTCGTTCTCGCGGCCCATCGGCAGCAACAGCGGCAGGTCGCGGTTGGTGCACAGCGCCGACACCGCGAGCTGGCGCAAAGTGCCGGCATAGGGCGCCTGCTGCGGATCGACGATCTGCATGTAGACCTCGGAGCCGATGTGGCTGCTGCGGTTGCCCTCGGTGCGCTGGCGCACCGACAGCATGCGCGGCTCGCGCGTGGTCGTGTAGTAGGCGGGGTGGCTGTGGCGCGTGCCGTGGAAGGCCGAATAGAAAGGCCGGAACAATTGCTCGGCCGCGGCCGCATCGGCGCCCGGTGCGCCGTGGCCGACCACCTCGGTGACGGTGTGCACCTCGAAGTCCTGCGGCCGCGTGCGGTCGGGCACCAGGTGGAACTGGCTCACGCCCTCGTTGAGCGGCACGCGGTCGAGCCGCCGGCCGAACAGGTTGATCGCGGGCACGCAGTGCAGCTGCACGTTCTCGGCGCTCACCAGCTTCTCGAGCGCGGCATCGCCGCGCGAGAACAGCAGCACGATCTCGACCTGCCCCACCGGCATCGCCGACAGCACCGCCTGCAGTCCGCCGAGCTTGATGAACTGAAAGCGCTGCGGGAATGCAAAGTATTCCTGCAGCAGCCGAAAGCCCGAGAAGCCCGTGGCCGTGACCGGCAGCAGCGCCTCGTCGTCCTCGAAGCCCACCGCGCCGATGGCACTCGCGGGCAGGCTGCGCACCTCGCCCTGCAGCGCGCCGCCGGCGCCGAGCGGACGCACCAGCACGCCGATCGGCTGGCCCAGCGCGCATTCGTGCAGCTGCCAGGCCACGTCTTCCGCGCCGCCGAGGTGCAGCACCAGTTCGTCGAGCGCGAGCTGGCTGAATTGGAGGCCCGCGGTGGTGCGCAGCTGGATGCGCAGGCCGCCGCGGATCGCGCGCGCTTCGGGGTGCGAGGCCAGCGGCAGGTCGGGCGCATAGCTGAAGTACTGCGCGCGCTGCACCTCGAGCGGCCACAGCCGCATCGCGGCGGCGGTGCGGAATTCGCAATAGGTGTTCTGGCCCACGGCCTGGCGCGCGCGCAGGCCCGCGCCGCGTGGCAGCGTGGGGCCGGTGGTGAGATTGGCGTCCTCGGGATCGTGCGCGAACGAGACCACGGCCATCGCGGGCGTGGGCGCGAGGAAGTGCGGGTAGACGATGTCGAGCAGGTGCCCCGTGAAGCGCGGGTACTCGGCATCGAGCTTGAGATTGACGCGCGCCGACAGGAAGGCCGTGGCCTCGATCAGCCGCTCGACGTACGGGTCGGCGACCTCCTGCCCCTCGATGCCGAGCCGGTGCGCGATCTTCGGGAACGCGCGCGCGAACTCGGCCGAGCTTTCGCGGAAGTAGCGAAGCTCCTGCTCGTACAGGTTCAGCAGCCGGGGGTCCATGCCGAGGCGCTACCGGTTGGACATGTCCTCGATCTCGATGCGTCCTTCTTCCAGGTCGACCCGGCTGCGCATGAGGAACTCCAGCGGCACGGGCTGCGCCCACAGCATGCCGCGGATCTGCAGGCCGATGCTGTTGTGCGAGTCGAGGGCGGGGCCATCCATGACGAGTTCCACTTCGAGAGTGCGTGACAAGATGCGTGGCTCGAACTGCAGGATCGCGTTCTTCAGAGCCTGTTCCATGCTGACACGCTGCACCGACGAGGTGAACTGGCCAGACAGCATAGGCAATCCGTAGTTGATGACCGAGCGCGCCGCGTTCGGGTACTGCCTGTCGTCCATCGCGAGGCCGTAGCCGGTGGCATTGAACAGCCAGCTCAGGTCGCGCAGCACCGCCGCGCGCAGCGCCTGCTTGGTGAGCGTGCGCTTGTCGTCGCCCTCGCGTTTCTCTTCGGGCGCCTCGTCCACCAGCCGGTCGAGCAGCGACGGCTGCAGACGCTCCTGCGCGCTGAGATCAGCCACCGCCCGCGCCTTCGTCCGCCGGCGCGAAGACGATCTCGCGCACGTCCATCAGCGCATATTCGCCCTGGTCGCTGCCGAGCACGCGCTGGCCGTGGCCGGCCCAGACTTCGGGCCGCAGCTCGCGCCATGCGGTCTTGCGCGCCAGCCGCAGCTCGCCGTCGTCGCACTGCTCGCTGCCTTCGTAGCGCGTGGGGATCAGCGCGAGCGTCTCGCCGCCGTTCTCGAACGCGAGGTGCGCTGGCATCCACACGCAGTCGCGCAGGTCCTCTGGCGGCTCGATCTTGATCTGCGACAGCCGCGCATAGGGAATCCAGTAGTACTTGCCGTTGACGAAGGCCTCGAGCACCGGCCCCAGGCGCATGTCGGCATCGGCCAGCCATTCGAAGGGCACACCGTCGATGTGGCCGCCGATCGCGGGCGCCGCGTCGAACGCGCGCTGGCGCAGGTCTTCGGCCAGCTCGGCCTCGCCGCGACCCTGCCGCAGCAGCGACTCGATGAGCAGCGCCAGCCATTCATCGGGCTGGCCGAAGATCATCGGCGTGCGCGTGCCCGCGAACACCTCGGCGCGCAGGCCCTCGCAGCGGATCGCTTCGCCATAGACCTGCTTCATGGGCACCGCGAGCGCATCGAGCTCGGCCGCGACCGTGAGCTGGTTGAGCGCGCGCTCCCACTGCCCGAGCACGCACAAGAGCTGCGCCATGAACACGCGCGGCTTGCTGTCGGCGGGCTTGGCGCGCACGTCGTCGCTCAATGCCTTGAGGGCGCCGACGGGGTCGGCGGACTTCAGGAGTTCGGCGGCGGTGCTCATCTCATGCATCCACGAAGGTGCAGGTGCGCACGGCACCGCGCGCGCCGGTCTGCTGCTGCGGCGCCGAGCGCATCTCGAGCTTGCGGTAGCTGAAGAAGATGATGTCGCAGGGCCGCTTGGGCGAGCCACCGGTGACGATCGCGTGGCACTGCACGCGCGCGCCCTCCATCACGAACTCCAGGTGCGACTGCAGGTCCTTCGAGCTGTCGCCGCCGGCCTTGAAGACCGAGACCGTGACCTTGAGATCGGCGTCCTGGCTCTTGAGCAGGCTCGCGATCGACGCGGTGGCCGCATCGCAATCGCGGATCACGATGAACGGGTAGTTGCGCAGCTTGCCCTTGCTCGCGCCGGGCGGCACGACCACGTCGGTCTTGTACGAGTAGCCGCCGATCTCCATGCGCTGCTTGCCGTCGTCGTAGGTGCGCTTGGATTCGCCCTCGATCGCCGAGCCCTTGCTCTCGATCATCATCGCGAAGTCGTTGCCCGACTGGCCCGAAAGGTGATCGAGCAGGCGCAGGGCCTCATCGGGGTCCAGTTTTCCGTCGTATGTCCAGCTCATGTCGATCTCCTGATGGCAGAAAAAGGGTGGGGATGCGGTCTCATCGCGCGGCCGGGCTCTCGCCCGGCCAGCGCAACAGGGCGGCATAGGTCTGCCGCGCCTTGTCGGGTGCGGGCTGGCCGCGCAGCCGAAGCCCCGCGAGCGCGCCCGCGGCGGTGTCGCTCGGCGCGGCGCCGAAGAGCCGCGGTGCGGTCTGCGGGCCGGCCACGGTGGCGAGCACCAGCAGGCGCGCGCCGCGCGCCGCCTGCAGCCACGGCAGCTCGAAGCGCTTGGCCGCGGGCGCCTCGCGCGTGCCGCGCTCGAAGCGGTTGGTGGCGCCGGTCTCGTCGGGGTACACCGCATGCAGCGCGCCGCCGGCATCGACGCCGACCACGACCATGTCGACCGAATGGCCGCTCGCATTGCGCACATGCAGCGCAGCACGCTCGCCGTCCCGCAGCGGCAGCAGGCCGGCTGCGGCCGCGCGCAGCGCCGGTTCGCTGCGCAGCAGGCGGTCGCCCTGCCAGACCTCGAGCACCGCGTCGAAGCCTTCGACCGGCACGGCACCTTCCTGGCCGATGGCGACCAGCCGGTTCCACCACTTGAGGCGCGCGAGCGTTTCGATGCGGCGCCGCGCGGCCGCGGCATCGGGCAGCCGCTCGGTGCCGGCGCCGAGCGCGGGCGAGAGCACCTCGATGCGGTGGCCCGCGGCGCCGAGGTCGGTCCAGCGCACCTCGGGCGGCCCGGCCGCATCGCCACTGCCGCCGTCACTGCTGGTCAACGCGACCGAGGCCGGGTAGTCGAGATTCAGGCGCTGCTGCTGTGGCGGCAGGCCGCGCACACGCAGTGCGAGCGCGGCCGGCGCGGCCAGCGGCGACACGCTCCAGAGCGCGCCGCCCGGCAGCGCGCGCAGCGGCGCGGGCACCGGCAGGCGCGCGCTGTCGATGTCGGCCTGGGCCAGGCGCGCCGAGGCGCTGCGCTGGGTGCCGTCGTCGAGCGTGGCGCTCACGCGCACCTCCTGCGGCGGCTGCAGGCCGTCGACCAGGCCGGCCTGCAGCAGCAGCTGGTCGCCGCTGCGCTGCGCGCGCCAGGCCGGGCGCGTGGAGGCCGCGCCGGTGCCGTTGGCGAACAGCGGTGCGTCGAGGTTGCCCTCGGCCACCGGCGATGGCAGCTCGCGCGTGGGAAAGCGCTGCGCGAGCTCGTCGATGACCGGCGGATAGAACGAGAGCACGCCGTCGAAGAGTTCGCGCCAGGTGGCGGGCCGGCGCTCGAGCGCGCCCGCCACGGCCCAGGTCAGGAGGCCCTGCGGCCGCGCATGGCGGCCCTGGCGCGGCAGCCGGAGCTCGGGCGTGATCTGGTGGCTTTCCGATGCGAAGAACGCGACATAGCGCGCCCGCGGCACGCGCTCGGCTGCGGGGGGCGCGGGGGGCGCGGGGGGCGCGGGGGGCGCGGGCGGTGCGGCGAGGGCCGCCGATACGGAGGCAGGTGCCGCCTGCAGCTGGGTGGTTCGCAGCCCGCGCCAGCGCACCTCGTCGTCGGGCGGGCCTTCGGCCAGCGCGGGCGCGGCGGCGGTGCTGCTGCGCGTCATCGAGGTGGCGGCGCAGGTGTCGAACACCGACCACACGAACACGTCGCGCGCGAGGAAGGCCTGCACCCAGGCGTCGAAGTCGACGTCGCGCAGCCCGCCCGAGAGCGCGGCCTGCGAGCCGACGGCACCGCGCACGTCGCGCGCGAGAAAGTTCTCGGCCAGGCCATCGGGCTCCTGGTAGCGCTTGGCCGCATCGCGCCAGCGCGTGCCATGGCCCGAGAAGTACAGCAGCACGAAGTCGCCGCTCTTCGATTGCGCGAGCAGCCGTGCGAGCGCCTCGTGGATGGCGCGCGACGCGGGCAGCGCCGCGCCCTCGACGCCGTCGGCCAGCAGCACGATGTCGTGCGGCGCAAAGCCCTGCTTCTGCAACGCGTCGCGCATCAGCGCGACGTCGTTGCGCGGGGCCTGGAGCCAGAGCGACTGCGGCTGGTTGGCAAGCTCGGAGACGCCGACGAGCAAGGCGCGCTGGGTGGCGAAGGCGTTGGGGGCGAGGATGAGCGCGGCGGCCAGCAGGAGGCAGTGCAGAAGTTGCGAGGCGATCGAGCGCCGCGAGCCCCCACCCCTGCCCTCCCCCGGAGGGGGAGGGAGCAAGGCAAGGCTCCTTCCCCCTCCGGGGGAAGGTTGGGATGGGGGCCTCCGTCGCACATCACCGCTCATGGCCGCTCCGTGGCCCGCACAGCCGTGTCGACCAGCGGCGACGCCGCCAGCACCTGCAGCCCCCGCTCGACATCGGGCACGCGCAGCCGCCAGACGCCGTTGCTGCCCGGCCCGCCCACCACTTCGGCCGACACCGCCTGCAGGAGCCGGTCGGCCTCGTCGACGCGCACGCCATCCTTCCAGCGCACGACGAGGTCGGCGCTCGCGGCGGCCGGCGCGGTGGGCAGGTTGCGGAAGCGCACGGCATCGTCCTCGGCACCATGGCCGCCGTGGCTGCCGAACAGGCCGGCGTTCTGCACCACCACGACCAGCGCGAGCACGCCGAGCGCGGGCCGCATCCAGCCTTCGGCGCCGAACCAGCGGCGGATGCTGCCCCACCAGCCGCCTTCGGGCCGTGGCTGCGGCCTCGCGCGCGGCGGGGGCGCCGCCGCGGCTTGCGGCTGCAGCGCCGTGCCGAGCTGCGCCGCGGCGCTGCGGTAGAGCGCCTGGTAGTCGGCGCGCGGATCGTCGGCGCCGAGCGGCGTGCCGCACAGCACCGGGAACACGCCCGCCACGGTGCGCAAGGCGATGTGGCCCGGCGCGGGCGCGATGCCGAGGGGCGCCCGGGCGGCCCATTCGTCGTGCACCGCGCGGATGGCGGCGAGCCGCGTCGCCGACACCTCGCCGAGCACGCGCGCGCAGAGCTGCGGACTCGGTTCGAGCGTGACCACGTTCCACGCCTGGACCAGCCCGAATGCGGGCTCGAAGGGCTCGTCGCCGGGCTCGAGCAGCACGTCGTGCGCGCCGGCCCAGTCGGCCTCGCCCGCGGCCATCCAGCCCTGCCACACGTTGCCCTGGACGCAGCGGTCGAGCAGCACGCCGAGCAGGCGCCCTTCATGCACCACGCTCACCAGCCGGCCCGGCGCCCAGCGCGCGGTGAAGGCTCGGCGTGCCACGGCCTCGCGGCGCGCCGCCAGTTCGGTGAGCGGCAGCAGCAGGTCGAGCACCGCGCGCGGTGCCGCGGCCGGCGGCACGGGTGCGGCGCGGCCCGGCATCGCGACGACGGCGGCCCTGTCGCCCTTTTCGGCCGCGTCGGCAAGGGGTGGCGCGGTCGCGGCACCCGGCGCCTCGAACGCGCTGCGGATCACGCTGAGGGGAGGCCAGAGTTCGGTGGTCGGCATGGCGGTCTGTTCCTGAATGGCTATGTCTTCAGGCATAAGACGCTTCAGCGCCGAGGATTTTGAAAACCTGCAGGATCGCGGCCATGTTCTCGCGCTCGATCGCGATGCCCAGCGTCTGCTGCAGCCAGCCGCCGAGGCGGGTCTTGGCGTAGTCGGCCGTGAGCGCCTCGCGCTTGTGAACCAGCCCGAGCCGGCCCGCGCGGTAGTGGTAGGAGGCGATCGCATGGCGCGACGCGATGCCCGACAGCCCGCCCTCGGCCTCCCTGCCGAAGCCTTCGCACAGCAGCAGGCGTTCGGGTTCGTCGAGCTGCGCGATGAAGGCGCGCGCCGCCTGCTGCACCGCGGCCGCGCTCAGGCCGTGCTCGGCGAGGCAGGCCTCCATGTCCTCGTCGGCACCGAGCGCCTCCTCGAGCTGCGCCTCGGTGACCTGGTCGCCGATCGAAAGCTTGCGCCGGAACGAACTGGCGCGCGTGCAGTCGATCAGGTAGCGCCGGAAGTACGCGCAGAGCGCGAAGGCGCTCGACGGCGCGCTGTGGCCCGCGCGCTCGTCGGCCTCGTCGGGATCGGCATCGAGCCGCAGCACCTTCACGTAGATGAACTGCGCCACCAACTCCTGGCGGCCTTCGCCCAGCACCTGCAGCTCGGGCGGATTGCAGGCCACGAGCGCATCGCCCACGATGCGGTACATGGCGCCCATGTCGCTCGCGGACAGCGTCTGGCGCCGGCGCCAGAGGCGCACGAGCTCAGAGCTCTCAGCCGACGACAGCGTCTCTTGCATCAGTCGTCGACGCAGATGTCTTCGGTCGGCACCAGGCATTGCGGCAGGTCCGCGCCCACGGCCGCGCCGCGCGTGCGGATGCCCGAGGACGCGGCCGCCTGCGCCACCGCGAGGCCGCGGGGCAGCAGGATCCAGAGCTGGCCGCGCTCCTTCATGCGGCGCGCGTTGGCCGCCGCCTGCTGGCCGTTGCCGAAGAAATAGTCGGCCCGCACCGCGCCGCGGATCGCGCCGCCGGTGTCCTGCGCGATGGTCAGCCGCTGCATCGGCTCGCCGGTGCGCGGGGTGCGCGTGGAGACGAACACCGGATAGCCGAGCGGCGTGCTGCGCGGATCGACCGCGATCGAGCGGCCGGCCGACAGCGGCACGCCGAACGCACCCACCGGCCCGCCTTCGGGCGTGGTCGACTCCTTGAAGAAGACATAGCTCGGGTCGCTGATGCCCGAGCCCGCCACGCGGCCGCTCGCACGGCGCCCCGGCACCACGACCGCGCCGCTCGTCGCGGGCCGTGCCAGCGTGAAGCCGCGCGTGCGGATCACGCCGGTCTCGACGCCGTCGGCCTCGTCGTCCTCGCCGTCGTCGAGCGCCAGCTCGATCGACGAGCCGCGCACCTTGACCGCGCTGCGCGGCTTGCCATCGGGCGCCTTGGCGATCGTCGGTCGGAAGGGCTGGCCGTTCTGCTCGGCGTAGGCCACGCGCACGACCTCGCCGCTCGGCAGGCGGATGCGGCCCGAGCCCTGGATCTGCATCTCATAGAGCGCGGTGGCGCTGCTCACGAAGGCCAGCACCTTGGCGTTCGGTGCGCCCTTGGTCTCGATCTCCTCGCGCGTGTAGTAGGGCAGCAGCTGCTTGCCCTCGATGCGCAGGCGCACCTTGCGGTCGAGCGTGTCGCGCGTGATCGCCGAGAGGTCGAGCGCATAGAGCCCGGGCGCGCCCATGTCGCGCGTGCTGAGCCCGGTCTGCACGACCACGTTGCGGCCCTGCACGCGCGCGGCCACCGTGCCGTTGCCGCGCGGCAGCTTGCGCGCGTCGGCGAACAGCATGTCCTCGGGCTGGCCGTACACCGGGTAGATGTAGGGCGGCGCGTACTGGCGGCTGCCCGCGATCTCGGGCTCGAAGTAGCCCGTGACCACGCCATCGGGGCGGCGGTCGTCGTCGCGGATCTGGTAGGCCGAGAACTCCTGCTCGAAGAAGCCGCGGATCGCCACGTCGTTGCGGCTGTCGACCTTGAGCGCGCGCGCGCAGACCTCCTTCCACTCGGCGCCGCGGCCCGTGAGCACCTTGCAGCTCGAGAGGAACGCGGGCCAGCTCTCCGAGAAGTCGTCGCGCCGCCAGCCCGGCACGGCATCGAAGCCGACCGCCGTGTAGGTCGCGAGCTGCGTCGAGAAGGTGCGCGCCTGGCCGGCCACGCTGGCGCCCGGCGCGGGGCGCGCGGGGGCCGGGGCGGGGGCCGCGACCCTGTCCGCCGGCGCTGCCGCTGCAGTTGCAGCAGTGGGCGTGCCGCGGCCCTCGGCGTTGTCGCCGGCGAACGGCATGTAGGCGCAGCCCGCCGCGAGCGCGGCGAAGGCCACGGCCGCGCAGCGCAGGGGTGCGGGATGGATGTTGAGCGGATGTGCGTTCATGAAAGCCTCCTTGTTCGACGGCCCTCGGGGCCTTCGCTTTGCAGACGATTACTTCTCGACGATTTTGAAAGTCGCGACGCCGTAGGCGTCCTTGCACGGCGCGGCGGGCGCGCACACCGGCTTGCCCAAGAGCGGCGACGGTCCGGTGCCGCGCTGGGTTTCGAGCGCGGCCAGCACCGGCAGCGGAAACTGCGGGAACACGCCGTCGCTCTGGATGCCCGCGTCGCCGAAGTCGCGCTCGTGCTCGCTCACGAGCACCGCGAAGTGGTTGGTGCCCGCGGGTCCGCCCGCATTCATCGGCCAGGAAGCGCGCGGCAGCGACAGCGTGCTGCCGGCCGTGACCTTGTTGTGCTTGTCGAGCAGGTTCGGGAACAAGAGGAACATCTCGCCGCCGCTGGACAGCAGGAACACGTAGGCGAAGCCGTCGCGCTGGCTCTTGATCTCGAAGCCGAGGCGGTCCTTGCCGATCGACACCTCGGCCTTGGCCGGCGCCGCCTTGACGCCGAAGCCCGCCGTGGCGCCGCCCGCGAGCGACTGCAGCGACTCGAGCGGCGTGCGGGGCTTCGGCGGCGGCGGTGCTGGTGGCGGCGGTGGTGCCTGCGCCACGGGCGTCTCGGGCGGCGGCGCCACCGCGGTCGGCTGGCTGGTGTTGTTGCTGCCGCTGCCGCTGCCGCTTCCGATGCCGGCGTCGCCTGCGCTGCCCGCGCGCCCCTGGTACCACCACCATCCGCCGCCGGCCACCGCGAGCAGCACGGCGATCGACGCAATGGCGGTCAGGGGTTTGCCGCTGCCACCCCGGTTCGCCGCGGCGGGCGGCGGCGGCGTCGTTGTCGTCGCCCTGCTGCCGGCGCGGCCGATCGTGGTCGGCAGGTCGGCGTTGCTTGCTGCGACCTGTTGCTGCTGCTGCGATGTGCGCGGCGCCGGCGCGATGCTGGTGCCGACCTCGAGGTCGAGCGCCGCGCGCAGTTCGGCCATCGACTGCGGCCGCTGCTCGGGCCGCACGCCCAGTCCGGCGTCGATCGCCTGCAGCAGCCGCAGGCTGTAGCGCTCGCGCAGGATCTCGTTGCCCGCGAGCGGCACGTAGCTGTCGGACAAGAGCCGCGCCACCGACGGCGGCGGCGCGCGCCCGCAGACCGCGACGTGCATCACCGCCGCGAGCGCATAAACGTCGGTCCAGGCGCCCTGCGACATGTCGGGCATCTCCGCGTACTGCTCGATCGGTGCGTAGCCCGGCTTCAAAATGACCGTGATCGCCTGTGTCTTGTCGGTGATCACGCGGCGTGCGGCGCCGAAGTCGAGCACCACGGGCCGGCCCGAGCCTTCGAGCAGGATGATGTTGTCGGGCGCGATGTCGCGGTGGTAGCAGTTGGCGCCGTGCATCACCGCGAGCGCCTGCGTCACGCCGTCCATGATGCGGATCAGCCAGGCCTCGTCCACGCCCGCGGGAATCGACACCAGCGCCTGGCGCAGCGTGTCGCCGCGGTAGAACGGCATCACCATGTAGGTGGTGCCCTTCTCCTGCCAGAAGCGGTAGACCTTGAGCAGCGACGGATGGTCGAACTGCGCGAGCAGGCGGGCTTCGTTGATGAAGCTGCGCATGCCGAGATCGAAGGTCTCGCGGTGCCGCTCGGACAGCGGCACGACGGTGCCGTCCTGCTGGCGCGTGGAGAGCGAGGTCGGCAGGTA
>CAMLCW010000159.1 GCA_946478645.1 uncultured Variovorax sp. | reverse complement strand
CGGGCTCCAGAAGCTGAACACGCCGGCCAGCGCCACGGCGCCGAGCGTCTGGCCCGTGAGCCGCGCGGTGCCGAGCATGCCGCTGGCCGCACCGCTTCGGTGCGCGGGCGGCGAAGTCACGATCGTGTGATTGTTCGGCGACTGGAACAGCCCGAAGCCCAGCCCGCAGAGCGCCATGCGCCAGGCGATGTCGGCATTGCCGGGATCCGCCGGCAGCGCGGCCAGCAGCGCGAGGCCGAGCGCGAGCAGGCCCAGTCCGATGCCGCCGAGCAGCCCGTCCGGATAGCGCCCGATCAGCCGGCCCGCAAACGGCGCCATCGCCACGATGGCGAGCGGCCAGGCCGTGATCAGCAGGCCGGCCTCGATGTGGCTGCGGCCATAGGCGTCGAGCAGCAGGAAAGGCAGCGCGATGTAGGCCAGCATCTGGGCGCAGAAGGCGGCCACCGAGGTGCCCATCGAGAGCGCGAACACCGGGATGCGCAACAGATCGATCGGAAACAGCGGCACCGCGAGCCGGCGCTGGCGCCGCAGGTAGATGACGCCCACCGCCACGCCGGCCAGCAGGATCGCCCAGGCCGACCACGGCGCGCCGCCGCCCGCCGCGGCGGGGTCGCGCACGCCGAGCCGGTCGACCCCGAGGAACACCAGCGCGAACATCAGCACGTTGAGCGCCACGTCGACCGGCGAGAAGCGCAGCCCGGCCGCGGGCGGCACGCGGTTGAATGGCAACGACTTCAGGCCCAGCGCGAACACCAGCACGCCGAGCGGCACGTTGAGCGCGAACAGCCACGGCCACGAGGCCACCGACAGGATCGCCGCAGCCACCGACGGCCCGGCCACCGACGAGGTGGCCACCACCATCGAGTTGATCGCCATGCCGCGGCCGAGCAGCGCCGCCGGAAAAGTCAGCCGCACCAGCGCGGCGTTGACGCTCATGATCCCCGCCGCGCCGAGGCCCTGGAAAGTCCGCGCCGCGATCAGCGTGCCGAGCGAGTTCGCGAACATCGCACCGATCGACGCCACGGTGAACACCGCCATGCCCACCAGGTAGACGCGCCGGTAGCCGACCAGGTCGCCGAGCGAGGCCAGCGGCAGCAGCATCACGAGCGTGGCGATCTGGTAGGCGTTGACCACCCAGATCGCGTGCGAGGCGCTGGTCTGCAGCTCATGCGCGATGCCCGGCAGCGCGAGGTTGACGATGGTGCCGTCGAGCACCGCCACCATGATGCCGAGGATGATCACCAGCATCGCGTTGCGGCGCGCCGGCTGGGGCAGCCCGTCGAGCGCCTGCGCGGCGCTCACGCCTCTTGCGCCCTGCGCGCGGGCTCCGTGCGCACGCGGCCCAGCGTGAGCCAGGTCAGCACCAGCGACACGAACGCGCCCGTCGCCATGCCGGCGACCATCGGCAGCGGGCGCCCGTCGGTGAACAGGCCCACCACCGCCATGGCCAGTGCGCCGGTCAGCATCTGCAGCGTGCCGAGCAGCGCCGAGGCCGTGCCGGCGATGGCGCCGTGCATCTCGAGCGCGAGCACGCCGGTGGTCGGGATCACCAGCCCCATGAAGCCCGAGGCGATGAAGTACAGCACGATCAGCACCCAGAGGCTGTCACCGCCGGCCGCGAAGTACGCGAACATCGCCAGCATGGTGAGGCTCGACGCCACCACGCCGAACTTCACCAGTGCCACCAGGCCATGGCGCTCGCCGAGCGGGCCGGTGAGCTGCGAGGCACCGATGAAGGCCGCCGCGTTCACGCCGAAGGCCACGCTGTACATCGCGGGCGAGAGGCCGTAGTGGTCGATCATCACGAACGACGAATTGGCCAGGTAGGTGAAGAAGCCCGCCATCGCGAAGCCGCCGATGAACACCAGGCCGAGGTAGTGCCGGTCGCGCAGCAGCAGCCAGTACGCGGCCAGCGCGCTGCCGAGGCTGCTCTCGACGCGCTGCGACGCCGGGCGGGTCTCGTCGAGCTGCGCGGCCGTCATGACCAGCCCTGCCACGGCCGCGATCGTCACGGCCCAGAACACGGCGCGCCAGCCCGCGAGCGCGATCACCGCGCTGCCCGCGAGCGGCGCGAGGATCGGCGAGACGCTGAACACCAGGATCAGCAGCGACATCAGCCGCGCGGCGTCGGTGCCCGTGTGCAGGTCGCGCACCACCGCGCGCGGAATCGCCATGCCCGCCGCCGCGCCCAGGCCCTGCAGCAGGCGCAGCACGATCAGCGTCTGGATGTCGGTCGCGAGCGCGCAGCCCACGCTCGCGAGCGCGAACAGCGCCAGCCCCGCATAGAGCGGCGGCTTGCGCCCGACCATGTCCGACACAGGGCCGAACAGCAATTGGCCCGCGCCGAGCGAAAGGAAGAACGCCGTGAGGCTCATCTGCACCGCGCCGATGTCGGCATTGAGCGACTGGCCGATGGCCGGCAGCGCCGGCAGGTACATGTCGATGGCGAAAGGACCGATGGCGGAAAGCAGGCCCAGCAGCAGGGCCATCTTGAAGAACGGAGAAGAAGAAGGAGAACGAGAACGCATCGCCGCGATTGTCGCCAAGCGCGGCGATCGATGCAGGCGTGGGGGCGTCGCCGGCGGCGGGTTCGGCCTTTTTCAGTACAGCGTGGCGCGCTGCCGGCCCGGCAGCTCGCGGTCGTAGGCCGCGCCGTCGAACCCGGCCTGCGCCAGCGCCGAAAGGATGGCGCCCGGCGTTGGCACCTGCCGCTGCCCCTCGGCCACGGGCGCCCAAAGCTGCGAGCGCTGGATGGCGCGCGCGCACTGGAAGAACACGGTCTCGACCACGATCTCGATCACGCACTGCGGCGGCTTTCCCTCGACCGCGAAGCGCGCGAGCAGCGCGGGCGCGGTAGTGATGCGCGCCTGGCCGTTCACGCGCAGCGTCTCGCCCACGCCGGGAATCAGGAACAGCAGCGCCACGCGCGGCTCGGCCACGATGTTGCGCAGGCTGTCGATGCGGTTGTTGCCGCGGCGCTCGGGCAGCAGCAGCGTCTTCTCGTCGTGCACCGCGACGAAGCCCGGCGGGTCGCCGCGCGGCGAGGCGTCGAGCCCGCCCGGGCCGGCGGTGGCGAGCACCGCGAACGGCGACGCGGCGATCAGCGCCTGGTAGGCCGGATGCAGGTAATCGACCTCCTTTTTCAGCGAGGCTTCACCGGGTTGCGCGAACAGCGCTTCGAGCTGGGCCGGGGTCCGGATGGCGTGGGGATCGTCGGTCATGGCGGAAAGAAGAAAAGGAGATTCGAAAAAGGCCGCGGAATCGGACACAAGGCGCCGCTCAGAACAACGGCAACGTCCCGTTCGGCGTGGCGCCCTCGATGTCGAGCATTTTCAATTTGGTCAGCGCACCGCCACCGGCCGAGAAGCCACCCGGCTTGTTGCCGGCCGCGAGCACGCGGTGGCACGGCACCACGGGCGCGAAGGGGTTGAGGCCCATGGCCTGCCCCACCGCGCGCGACAGCCCGAGGTCGCCGAGCTCGGCCGCGATCTCGCCATAGGTGCGGGTCTGGCCGGGCGGAATGCGGCGCGCGATCTCGTAGACGCGCCGATGGAAATCCGACACGCCGGCCATGTCGAGTTCGATGTGGCGCAGGTCGTCGTGGGTGCCGTCGAGCAGCGCCTGCACCGCCGCGATGGCGCGCTGTGCGTTGGCGAGCGGCGGGGCCTCGGCCAGCGCGGGGAAGCGCTGCCGCATGCGGTGCCGCGTGGCATCGGCACCGGGGTCGTCCTGCGGCAGCTGCACGCCGAGAAGGCCGCGCGGCCCCCAGGCGAGGCCGCACGCGCCGATCGCGGTGTCGAACACGGCAAAGCCCGGAGAACTCGCGTCGTCGTTGATGTCAGCGGTCATGGGCGCCATTTTCCGCCCGCCTGCAAATCCCTGTCAGGCATCCATGCCGAGCGGACGCTGGCGCATCGCCAGCAGCGCCCCGCCCCACAGCACGATCGCCGACGCCACCAGGCCGCGCGCCAGCCCGCCCTCCCCGTCGGAGATCCAGCCGGTCAGGGTCGGCCCCACGATCTGGCCGAGCGCGAACACGACCGTGAAGGCGCTGATGCCCTGCACCCACTGCGCGGGCGGCAGGTTGTGGCGCACCAGCGCGGTGGTCGAGGCCACCACCGAGAGGAACACCGCACCGAACAGCAGGCCCGAGGCCAGCGCGACCGGTGCCGACGCGTCCAGCACCGGCAGCAGCGTCGCGGCGCCGAGCAGCCCGTTGAGCAGCGCCTGCGGCCTGCCGCCGCGGTGGCGTTCGAGCAGCCCGGCCCAGAGCCGCGAAGACGCGATGCAGGCGATGCCGAGCAAGGCGTAGTAGAGCGTGACGAAGGCCGTGCCCGCCCCCTGCTCGCGCAGCAGCGCGATCACGAAAGTCATGTAGCCGATGTAGCCCACGCCGAACATCGCGTAGCCCGCGAGCGCCCAGCCGAAGCGGCGCAGCATGGCGCCGCCCGAGCCCGCATGCAGCGCAGCCGCGGCCGGCGCCGCGGGCCGGACCGGCATGGCGCGTGCCGCCCAGCCCAGCAGCGCCGTGCCCGCCGCGCAGGCCAGCGCCAGTGCCCACCATGCCCAGGCCCAGCCGTGCGGCAGGCCTGCGGCGGCGCGCAGCACCTGCGGCACCAGCAGCGCCGACAGCACGATGCCGAAGCCGGTGCCGCCGTAATAGATGCCCAGCAGCAGCCCGCCGCGCGCGGAACCCGCCTCGCCGAGCCGCGCGGCCATCAGCCCGCCGGCCACGAAGACCCAGGCGCTCGCGATGCCGGCCAGCAGGCGCTGCAGCAGCAGCGCGGGCGCCGCGCTCACGAAGCCGCTGCCCGCCATGAAAAGGCTCGTGAGCACCGCGCCCGCCATCAGCAGCCGGACCGTGCCGAAGCGGCGCATCAGCGCCGGCGTGGCGAGTGCGCCCGCCAGGTAGCCGACCGCGTTGGCGGTGTTCATGCCGCCCGCCAGCGCATAGCTCCAGCCGAGGTCGTCGCGCATCGGCGGCAGCAAGAGCGCATAGGAGAAGCGCGCGATGCCCAGCGAGACGGCCGCGCCCATCGAGAGCGCGAACGCGAGCCGCAGCGTGGGCTCGCGGTTCAGGGTCACGCCGCGCCCGGCAGCAGATGCCTTTCGAGCAGCACCGCCACGTGCACCGCCTCGCGTGCCGCGCCGTCGGCGATCTGGTGCCGGCAGCTCGTGCCGTCGGCCACCACGATGGCTTCGGGCCGCGCACGGATCGCCGGCAGCAGGCTGGCCTCGGCCATCTGCATCGAGACCTCGATGTGGCGCGCCTCGTAGCCGAAGCTGCCGGCCATGCCGCAGCACGAACTCTCGATCAGCTCGGGCTCGGCGCCGGGAATGAGCCGCAGCACTTCGAGCACCGGGCTCACGGCGCCGAAAGCCTTCTGGTGGCAGTGGCCGTGCAGCAGGATCGGCGCGGTGGCCGGCGCGAGCGCGAGTTCGAAGCGGCCCGCCTTGCGTTCGCGCGCAATGAACTCCTCGAACAGCAGCGCCTGCTTTGCGACGGTTTCGGCCTTGGTGCCGAGGCCCATCACCAGCGCCTCGTCGCGCAGCGTGAGCAGGCATGAGGGCTCGAGCCCGACCACCGCGATGCCGGCTTCGGCGAAAGGCCGCAGCGCGTCGATCAGGCCCTCGGCGCGAAGCTTCGCCTCGGCCACCATGCCGCTCGCGAGGAAGGTGCGGCCGCAGCAGTGGTGCCCACCGCCCTTCTCGACCGTGTGCAGCGCATAGCCCGCGGCCTTCAGGACGCGGGCCGCGGCCAGTGCGTTGCCGCTCTCGAAGGTGCCGTTGAAGGTATCGACGAACAGCACCGCGGCCTTGCCGCCCGCGGCATGCGCCGACAGCACGGCCTCGCGGCTCGAGAACAGCCCGGGCGTGCGTTCCTTCGCGCGCCAGAAGGTGTCTGAGCGCCATTCGGGCAGCGAGCGCCGCGCCGAGAAACCCAGCAGCTTCTCGCCGAGCCAGGCCCCGCCCGGCAGCCGGTTGCGCAGGTTCATGAGCCACGGCACGCGGCTCGCGCGGTGGGCGTAGTCGGGCATGTGGGCGACGAGCCGGTCCTTGAGCGTGTGGCCGTGGCGCTTCTTGTAGTGGTCGAGGAACTCGATCTTCATCTTCGCCATGTCGACGCCGGTCGGGCAGTCGCGCTTGCAGCCCTTGCAGGACACGCACAGGTCCATGGTGGCGTGCATCTCTTCACTGGTGAAGGCGTCGGTACCGAGCTGGCCCGAGAGCGCGAGCCGCAGCGTGTTGGCGCGGCCCCGCGTGAGGTGCTGCTCGTCGCGCGTCACGCGGTAGCTCGGGCACATGGTGCCGGCATCGAACTTGCGGCAGTGGCCGTTGTTGTTGCACATCTCCACCGCCTTGGCGAGGCCGCCGGTGCTGTCGCCGCCGGTGCCGGGCGCGGTGGTCTCCTCGGTCACGGGGTCGGCATTCACGTTCCAGGCCGACCAGTCGAGCACGGGCTTGAGTTCGATTCGGCGGTAGGGCCTGGGCGCCGTGGGTGGCGCAAAGCGAAACAGCGAACCGTCGTCCATGCGCGGCGGATCGACGATCTTGCCGGGATTGAACAGCCCGATCGGGTCGAGCTTCTGCTTGATCGCGCGGAAGGCCTCGTTGATGGCCGGGCCGAACTGCCATTCGATCCATTCGCCGCGGCACAGGCCGTCGCCATGCTCGCCGCTGAAGGCGCCCTTGTACTTGCGCACCAGCGCGGCGGCCTCTTCGGCGATGGCACGCATCTTGGCGGCGCCGTCGACGCGCATGTCGAGGATCGGCCGCACGTGCAGCGTGCCGACCGACGCATGCGCATACCAGGTGCCGCGGCTGCCGTGGCGCGCGAACACTTCGGTGAGCGCGTCGGTGTATTCGGCCAGGTGCGCGAGCGGCACCGCGCAGTCCTCGATGAAGCTCACCGGCTTGCCGTCACCCTTGAGGCTCATCATGATGTTGAGGCCGGCCTTGCGCACTTCCCACAAGTTCTTCTGGCGCGCCTCGTCGGGCATCTCGACCACGCTGCCGGGCAGGCCCAGGTCGCCCATCAGCTCGACCAGTTGCGCGAGTTGCGGCAGCAGCGGCGCCTTCGCGGCGCCCGCAAACTCCACCAGCAGGATCGCCGCAGGCTTGCCGATCAGCGCCGTCTCCACCGTGGGCTTGAAGGCCGGGTTCGCAAGGCTCAGCTCGATCATCGTGCGGTCGACCAGTTCGACCGCGGTCGGCCCGAGCTTCACGATGTGCTGGGCCGCGTCCATTGCCGCATGGAAGGTCGGGAAGTTGACGATGCCGAGCACCTTGGCGCGCGGCAGCGCAGCGAGCTGGAGCTTGAGACTCTTCGTGTAGGCCAGCGTGCCCTCGGCGCCGATCAGCAGGTGCGCGAGGTTGACGCTGCCGTCGGCCGTGTAGGGCCGCTCGCTCTGGTTGTCGAAGATGTCGAGGTTGTAGCCCGCCACGCGGCGCATCACCTTGGGCCAGTGCTGCGCCATGGCATCGCGGTGCTGGCGTGCCAGCCCGTGCACGAACTCGGCGATGCCCGCCGCGCGCGCACCGAGCGTGGCCTGCGGGCCGAACGCGACCAGCTCGCCGCTCGACAGCCAGGCGCTCGCGCCCAGCACGTTGTGCACCATGTTGCCGTAGGCAATGGAGCGCGAGCCGCAGGAGTTGTTGCCCGCCATGCCGCCGAGCGTGGCCTGCGCGCTGGTCGACACGTCCACCGGATACCAGAGGCCGTGCGGCTTGAGCTGCGCATTCAGGTGGTCGAGCACCAGGCCGGGCTCGACGGTGGCGGTGCCCTCCTCCACGTTCACGTCGAGCACGCGGCGGAAATGCTTGCTGTTGTCGATCACCAGCGCTGCGCCCGTGGTCTGGCCGCACTGGCTGGTGCCGCCGCCGCGCGCGAGCACCGGCACCTTCAGGTCGCGCGCAATGTCGATCGCGCAGGCGATGTCGCTGTCGTTCGTCGGCACGAAGGCGCCGACCGGGGTGATCTGGTAGATCGAGGCGTCGGTGGCATAGCGCCCGCGCGAGGCGCTGTCGAACAGCACCTCGCCCTGCGTCTCGGCGCGCAGCCGGCGCGCGAGCGCCTCGCAGGTCTCGTTGGGCGGCAGCACGGTTCCGGCTGGCTGGATGTGGCTCGCGGGATCGATGCGCATGAAGAAGGTCTCGGTCTCAGCTTGAACTGGCTTGTGGATAGATTTCGCCGGCGCGCATCAGCTCCAGCACCGTGTCGCGCTTGCGCATCAGGTGCGAGATCAGCACCTTGCGCAGCGCGGGGGCATCGCGCGCGGCCAGCGCCGCGATCATCTGCTCGTGCTCTTCGACCGCGTGCTGCCACTTCGTGTCGTTCTGGTTGGTGCGAAAGCGCAGCGACTGCACGCGCGCGTTGATCGAGCGGTAGGTGCCGGCGAGCACCGGGTTGCCCGCGGCCTCGTTGATGGCCGTATGGATGCGCGCGTTGAGCCGGTAGTAGCCCGACAGATCGCGCCGCGCATGGCAGGCCATCATTTCGTAGTGCAGCGCGCGCACCTCGGCGAGTTCTTCCTCGGTGATGCGCTTGGCCGCGAGCTCGCCCGACATGCCCTCGAGCATCGCGAGCACCTCGAAGGTGTTGAGCACGTCGGCCTCGGTGAGCTTGACCGCGACGGCGCCCCGGTTCGGCAGCAGGTCGACCAGCCCTTCGGCCGCGAGCAGCTTGATCGCTTCGCGCAGCGGCGTGCGCGACACCTGCAGCTGCGCGCACAGCTCGCGTTCGTTGAGCTTGGCGCCGGGCGCGATGCGGCCCTCCACCAGCATCGTGCGCAGGCGCGAAGCGACCTGGTCGTGCAGCGCGAGGCGCGAGATCTCGATGATGTCTGCGGTCATGTGTGTTTCCCTTGAATGCATTTTGAATGCAAAAAACAACAGTCACAAGCGGGATATTTAAGGGTAAACCACCACATCAATTTAGATTTTGAATGCAAAACTTCCGGCGGAAAGGACCCGCCATGCTGCAACTCGACAACCATCCCACCGGCCGCCACTTCCTCCAGATTCCCGGCCCGAGCCCGGTGCCCGACCGCATCCTGCGGGCCATGAGCCTGCCGACCATCGACCATCGCGGTCCCGAGTTCGGCGTGCTCGGCCTGAAGGTGCTGGGCGGCATCCAGCAGATCTTCAAGACCCGGCATCCGGTGGCGATCTATCCCGCCTCGGGCACCGGCGCCTGGGAAGCCGCGCTCTGCAACACGCTGAGCCAGGGCGACCATGTGCTGATGTACGAGACCGGCCACTTCGCATCGCTGTGGCAGAAGATGGCCACGCGGCTCGGCATCTCGACCGAGTTCATCGCCTGGACGGGCAAGGACGCGCAACTGCCAGAGGCACCAAGCTGGCGCCGCGGCGTGCAGGCCGAGCTGATCGAGGCGCGGCTGCGCAAAGACACTGAAAAGAAGATCAAGGCCGTCTGCGTGGTGCACAACGAGACCTCGACCGGCGTCACCTCCGACATCGCCGCGGTGCGCCGCGCCATCGACGCCGCGGGCCACCCTGCGCTGCTGATGGTCGACAGCATCTCGGGCCTGGCGAGCGCGGACTTCCGGCACGACGAATGGGGCGTGGACGTGACCGTGAGCGGTTCGCAGAAGGGCTTGATGCTGCCGCCGGGCATCAGCTTCAACGCGCTCTCGCCGCGCGCGCTCGAGGCCTCGAAGCACGCGACGCTGCCGCGCGCGTTCTGGGCCTGGGACGAGATCGTCGCGATGAACAAGGACGGCTACTGGCCCTACACGCCCAACACCAACCTGCTCTACGGCCTGTCGGAATCGCTCGACATGCTGCTCGGCGAAGGCCTCGACAACGTGTTCGCGCGCCACCGGCGCTGGGGCGCCGGCGTGCGCGCCGCCGTCAACGCCTGGGGCCTGCCGATCCAGTGCGCCGACCCGGCCGTGTATTCGCCCGTGCTCACCGGCGTGATCACGCCCGAGGGCGTCGATGCCGATGCGCTGCGCCGGCTGATCCACGAGCGCTTCGACCTGTCGCTCGGCACCGGCCTGGGCAAGCTCAAGGGCCGCATGTTCCGCATGGGCCACCTCGGCGACAGCAACGACCTCACGCTGGTGGCGATGGTCGCGGGCGTCGAGATGGGCATGAAGCTCGCGGGCATCAAGCTCGCGGGCAGCGGCGTGCAGGCCGCGATGGACCATTTCTCGAGCCACCCTGCGCCGGCGGCGCTGCAGCACGCGGCATAGCGCCAGCGGCTCGCATCGGACCCACTCACAACCACGGAGACAGAAGATGATGCAGAGACGTTCCCTGATTCAAGTTGCAGGCGCCGCGGCCGCGACGCTCGGCGTGCCGCGGCTGTTCGCGCAGGAGTGGCCCACCGCGCCGGTGCGCATCGTGGTGGGCTTTCCGCCCGGCGGCGGCACCGATGCGCTGGCGCGCGTGGTGGCGCAGAAGCTCGGGACCATGTGGAACCACCAGGTGGTGGTCGAGAACAAGGCCGGCGTGGCCGGCGTCCTGGCGGCGGAATACGTGTCGCAGCAGCCCAGCGACGGCAGCACGCTGCTGATGGCGCACATCAACAGCCATGCGCTGGCGCCGAGCCTGCAACCCAGGCTGCGCTACACCGTGGAGCGCGATTTCGTACCGATCGTGCTGGTCGGCGTCACGCCCAACCTGCTGATCGCGAGCCCGGCGCAGAAGGCGCTCTCGGCCAAGGACATCGTGGCGCTGTGCAAGGCCTCGCCCGGCACCGTGAGCTTCGGCTCGGCGGGCGCAGGCTCGGCGCAGCACCTCGCGCTCGAAATGTTCAAGCTGCAGGCGGGCGTGGATGCGCTGCACGTGCCCTACAAAGGCAGCGGACCGCTGCTGGCCGACCTGATGGGCGGCCAGATCCAGTACAGCTTCGAAACCATGACCGCGGCCACGCCGCACGTGAAGAGCGGCCGCGTGCTGGCCGTGGCGCAGACGCGCGCCAAGCGCGCCAAGGGCCACCCGGGCGTGCCGACGATGCAGGAACAAGGCTTTGCGGGCTTCGAGGCCACCACCTGGTACGGCCTCGCGGGCCCGGGCAAGCTGCCGCAGCACATCGCCGACAAGGTCAACCGCGATGTCAACACGGTGCTCGCGATGCCCGACGTGCAGGAAAAACTCGACACCTACGGCGCGGAAGACGGTGGCGGATCGCAGGACAAGTTCAAGCAGTTCATCACGACCGAGATCGCGAAGTGGGGCAAGGTCGTGAAAGACGGGAAGGTGCAGGTCAATACGTGATTTGAGGCCTGACGTTCAGGGCGCGATCCCGCCGACGGTGGGCTCCCCTCCGCGAATGTCCCCCGGCCT
>CAMLCW010000158.1 GCA_946478645.1 uncultured Variovorax sp. | reverse complement strand
TCGGCGAAGACGCGGTCCTTGTAGTCGGCCGCGAAGTTGACGTGCTCGATCTCGATGCCCAGCACGTCGGCCACGCTCGCAGCGTCGACGAAGTCGATGTTCGACGAGCAGTACTCGCCGTCGTCGTCGTCTTCCCAGTTCTTCATGAAGATGCCGACCACCTCGTGCCCCTGCTGCTTGAGCAGGTGCGCAGTGACGGCGGAGTCGACCCCGCCGCTCAGTCCCACCACGATGCGTTGCTTTGCTGCTGCCATAAGCACGCCATTGTCCCAGCCCCGCGCCCGGGGCCCGCGGCGTGGGGGAAATCAGCCCTGCGCGCGCAGCCCGGCCAGCAGCTCGTAGGAGCGCAGCCGCGCCGCATGGTCGAACACCTGCGAGGTGATCATCAGCTCGTCGGCCCCCGTGCGTTCGACGAAGGCGCGCACACCCTCGCGCACCGTGGCGGGAGAGCCGACGGCCGAACACGACAGCACCGAATCGAGCAGCGCGTTCTCGGCCGGCCCCACCTTCTGGCGGTAGCCCTCGACGGGCGGCGGCAGGCGCCCGGGCCGGCCGCTGCGCAGGTTGACGAAGGCCTGCTGCCACGAGGAGGCGCGGAATTCGGCCTCGGCATCGGTGTCGGCCACGAACACGTTGAAGCCCAGCATCACGTACGGCTTCTGCAGCTGCGCCGAGGGCTTGAAGGTCTCGCGGTAGATCTGGATCGCCTGCATCAGCTGCTGCGGCGCGAAGTGCGACGCGAAGGCGTAGGGCAGGCCCAGGTGCGCCGCGAGCTGCGCGCCGAAGGTGCTCGAACCGAGGATCCACACCGGCACCTCGAGCCCCGCGCCCGGCACGGCGCGCACGGCCTGCTGTGGGTTCTTCGACATGAAGTCCATCAGCTCGACCACGTCCTGCGGGAACTGGTCGGCGTCGGATTCGAGGTTGCGCCGCAGCGCGCGCGCAGTGCGCTGGTCGGAACCCGGCGCACGGCCCAGGCCGAGGTCGACGCGCCCCGGGTACAGCGACTCCAGCGTGCCGAACTGCTCGGCGATCACGAGCGGCGAATGGTTCGGCAGCATCACGCCGCCGGCGCCGATGCGGATGGTCGAGGTGCCCGCGCCGATGTACGACAGCAGCACCGCCGTGGCCGCGCTGGCGATGCCGGGCATGCCGTGGTGCTCCGCCAGCCAGTAGCGCGTGTAGCCGAGCGCCTCGCCGTGCCGCGCCAGCGAGAGCGAGTTGCGGAACGACTGCGCGGCGTCGCTGCCTTCGGTGATGGGCGAGAGGTCGAGGATCGAGAACGGAATCATGCGCCCGATGATCGCGCGAACGCGCGACCCTTGCTGGCGCAGGCCATTGCAGCGGCGCGGGGCGGGCTCAAGCGAGCGGGCTGCGCTTGCGCCATTGGCCGAGGCCGGCCTCGATGCGTTCGCTGATGCTGCCGCTCCAGCGCGCTTCGAAGCCCGCGGACTGCAGCAGCTCGACGATGCGCCGGCCGACCGCCACCGTGTTGGCCTCGCGCTTCTCGAGCTCGGGAATCATGCCGCCGCTGAACGCCAGGTAGAGCATTCCGGTGCGCACCGCCCTGTCGAGATCCAGCGCGTGATAGAAGCAGCAGCCGCGGATGCCCGAGGCCATGCGCCCTGCGGCGCGCCACCGTTCGCGCACGTCGTCATGGCCGTCGGCCAGGGTGTTGCCCGCGCGATGCAGCGCGATGATCTTCTCGGCACGCAACTGCGCGAACACGGCCTCGAGCCGGTCGTACTCGGTCTGGGCGGGCCAGCCGGCCTCCGCGGCGCGCTTCTCGGCACAGGCGCGCGCGGCCTCGGCCTTGATCCAGGCGCGGTCGTCGACCGTGAGCTCGTCGGGATCGAGGTACTCGTCGGTGATCATCCACTCGACGTCGGCATCGGGATGGAAGCCGCACCACACCAGGTCGTGGATGCGCGCGCGCGTGTCTTCGGGATCGAGAGTGAGGGCCATGCGTGTCGGAGCGGAAGCAGCCCGGCATTCTCGGTGAGCCGGGCACCGCGGCCTATAAGCCGAAAGCATGCTTTGCGAACACCTTGGCGATACGCGCATGTGAAAAAGCCGGCACCGCATTCGCAGGGCCGGCTTTCGGAGACGGGCCACGGCGGCCCGAACTCGCTGTGGCTTACAGCGGCAGCGCGTCGCCGTGAGCGGCAGCGCGGGCTGCGGCACGCACGGTGGCGCGGTCGACCGTGCTGGCGACCAACGGCGCCACGCCGGACGAAGCGCCTTCGGCATACGGGTCGGCGCTGCGTGCGGCGGCCACGGCTTCGGCGCGGACGGCGTCGACGCTCACGGTCGACGCGAAAGCGCGGGCCGGGCCGGCCTGGGCGCCGGTGGCGTAGGGGTCGGCGCTGTGCGCAGCGGCCACGGCTTCGCTCGCGACTTGGGCGCTGCTGACGCCGTTGGTCAGCGGGTGCACACCTTCATAGCTTTCGGCGTGGGCGGCACCGGTCACGGCCAGGAGTGCAACGGCAACGGCGGAGAGGATCTTCGAGGCGGTCATTTTGATTTCCTTCAGTTCAGTTCAGTTTTCGCTTGGATGATTCGAACCGGTCTTGGGTAGGTCACCGCCCCTTGCCGGGGCAGGCACCTCGCTCGGGGGCCTTGTTCACCCAGGTCAGCGTTGTGGCTGGCCTGTGAGATGAATTGTGCGCCGATCTCTAAGTAAAAACCCTCATAGGAAGGAACCACGGCGTTCACGAAATCGAAACAATCGAGGCTCAGATGACCGGCCGATCGGTCCAACTCATCCGGCCGCATCGCCGCCGCGCCGCAACGGCAGCCAGAGCGTGAAGACCGTGCCCTGCGGCCCCGACTGCCACGAGATGCTGCCGCCGACGGCCTGCGCCCGCCGCATCTGGTTGCGCATGCCGCGTGCGCCGCTGCACTCCAGCGCCTTTCCGGCATCGAAGCCCTGCCCGTTGTCCTCGATCCTCACGCACACACCGGCGGCTTCCGGCGCCGCGGAAAGGCGGATCTCGGTCGCGCGCGTGTGGCGCAGGATGTTGCCGATGCTCTCCTGCACGATGCGCAGGATGTGCAGTGCGCTCGACGGGTCGAGCCAGTCGAGCGGCGGCAGCTCCTGCACGTTCCACTGCAGCGCCACGCCCGAGCTCTCGAGCCGCGGCGCGAGGCGGTAGCGCAGGGTGGCGAGCAGCAGCAGCAGGTCGTCCTCGAGCGGCTCCATCGAATCGATGGCCAGCTTCAGGTCCTCGAGGCAGCTCTTCAGGAGCTCGGACACCTGCCCTTCCTTCATGCCGCCGCCCTCCACCGAGCGGATCGCGCTGATCAGCGAGGAGCCGAGGCCGTCGTGCATGTCCTGCATCAGGCGCCGGCGCTCGTCGCCGATGGTCTGCAGCCGCTCGATCTCGCGCAGCCGCCGGTGGCTCGCATCGAGCTCGGCCTCGCGCGCCTGCAGGCGCTCGGCGAGCCCGGCGTTGACGCGCTCCACCTCGCCGATGGCATTGACGTAGCGGCGGTACATGAGCACGCCGAAGACGCAGAAGGTCACGGCGTTGGTGTAGGCGCCCATGTACCAGCCCTCGGGGCTCGAGAAGTTGTTCTGCAGCAGCCAGTCGGACGCACCCAGCAGCACGCACAGCGCGATGCCGACCGCCACCAGCCGCCCCTCGTTGGAGCGGCGCCATGCGCTGATGCCGCCCACGAGCGCCACGGCGGCGGCCATCGCCCCGCCCGCGAAATAGATCAGCGGCGTGACCTGCGGCGGATGCCGCAGGACCGAAAGCCACGGCAGGGTCAGGACGCCGACCAGCACCGTGATCACGACCACTGCGGCCGTGAGCCAACGCAGCCGGCGCCGATGCAGCTGGCGCAGCGCGAAATGCACCACCGCCACGAGCCAGAACAGCGAGTTGACCGTGAGCCAGGCGAACCAGTCGTTGGCGATCGGCACCGCCACGTAGAAATGCAGCCCGCGCAGGAAGGAGGCGATCGCGAGGGTGAAGAAGAGCAGGTAGATGGTCTCGCGGCGGCGCCGCAGCCACACGAACAGCGCGAACATGCCCAGCGCCAGGAAGGCCGCATTGAACATCACCGGCAGGTCCTGCTGCAGCCACAGGCGCCGGTTGTAGCGGTCGCGCAGCGACTCCTCGGGCCCGGCCCACAGCGACGAGACCGCCACCTGGGTGTTGCGCGTGTGCTCGAGCCGCAGCAGGACTTCCTCGAGCGGCGCTTCTCCGGGCATGCGCTCGAGCACCACCCAGAGCGGCGTGCGCGTGCTGTTCCAGAGCGGGCCTTCCTCCTGCGCGCGATGAACCAGTTGCCCGTTGGCGTAGACGGCCACGGTGCCGTCGGTCTTGATGCGCCGCGCGAACAGCGCGAGCGCACCGACGTCGGGCGGCAGGCCGCGCGTGGCGATGCGCAGCCACGAAACGCGGGTTGCGGCGGGCGAGAGCCCATCCCTGGCCTGGCGGACCAGTGCGATCGGCGGCGCGAACGGCAGTTCGACCGGTTGCCAGGTGCCCGGCAGCGCGTGGCTGTCCACGGTGCGCGGCGGTGCACTGAAGCCCCCGGCTCCGCTTTCGACCTCGGCCAACAGCCATTCGGCATGCGTGAGGCGCATGGCCTCGGACTCGGCGGCGGACGGCCGGAAGCCGAACAGAACGACCATGGCCACGAGCAGCCCCAGCGAGGCGGCCAGCACCGCGGTGGTCCAGAACGGCGTGGCGCGGCCACTGCCGAGGCGCCTGAACAGCCACCTCTGGCGCCGCGGCGCCGCAGGGGTGCTCACTCGCGCCCCTCGAAAGAGCCGGCCCCTGGCTGACAAACGTCCTCACGCCGGACGACCACCTGCTCCCCCATCTTCAGCTTCAGCTTGAGGAAGCTCGAAGTAGAAGTCCGAGCCTCGGTCCGCGTTCGCGACAGCACCGATGCGCCCATCAAACGATTCGATGACTGCCTTGCAGATGCGCAGTCCCATGCCAAGGCCTTCGGGCTTTGTGGTGTAGAACGCCTCGAAGAGGCGGTGCGTCGCATCGGCAGGCAAGCCAGCTCCGGTATCGAAGACGTCAACGCGAACTGACCCGTCCTTGCGGCAGGAACTGATCAGCAATTCTCGAGGATGCAACTCATTGGATTCCATCGCTTCGATCGCGTTGACGAGTAGGTTCAGGATGACTTGCTGGATCTGTGTTCGATCGGCGAAAACGATCACGCCAGCGTCGGCAAGCCGCGTCCGAACCTCGACGCCCTTGCGCTCCGCCTGCGGCCGAACCAAGGCCAGGGTCTCGATGATGATCGGGTTGACGTCGATGCGTTCGGCCTTCGGCGGGAGCTTCTTGAAGAGCGCCCTCGTGCGATCGAGCACCTCGCCCGCGTACATCCCGTCCCGCACGATGCGCGCGAACGAGCGCGCAGCGGCAGCGACATTGGGCGGGTCGTTTGCAAGCCAGCGCAAGCCCGCGTTCGCACCCGACACCACTCCGACCAGCGGCTGCCTGACGTCGTGCGAAATCCAAGCCGCGAGCTCGCCCATTGTCGTGACCCGGTTTGCATGGGCGAGGTCCGTCTGAAGAAGTCGATTGCGGCGCTCGACTTCGACCGCCCTCGCCTCGGCCGCCTTTTGTTTCCTCAGGTCGACGATGATGGCCACGCCTTTGGTCTGCGTTTCCTCGAAGGTTGCGGCGCCGAGCAGGCAGGGGATGCGGGTCCCGTCCTTGTGGAAGTACTCCTTCTCCACAGGTCGAAGCGCACCTGTCTCATTGAGCTCCTGAACTTCACGATTCACCTGTTCATGCCATTCAGGTGGCGTCATGTCGTACCACCGCAATGAGCCGCTCTCGAGTTCTTCGCGGCTATATCCCAACATCTGCAGGAAAGCGTCGTTGGCATCCAGGAGTTGGCCGCTGACGTCCCAGAAAACAATGCCGATGACGTCCGACTCGACGAGGCGCCGGATTCGTGACTCCCTGGCTGCCAGCTCGCGGTAAAGGCGCGCATTCTCAAGCGAAACGGCGGCATGCGAAGCAAGCAACTTGAGCACTTCCAGGTGCGTCGCCGTGAAAACACCGGGAGCGAAGTTGTTCTCGAGGTAGAGAACACCCTGAAGCTTTCCGGAGCCCAGGAGCGGCAGGCAAAGGACTGACCTGACACGCCGTTCGCGAACATCGGGATCCACCGCGAGACGAGGATCGGACAAGGCGTCCTCGACGATGACACTCTCGCGCGATCGAATCGCGAAGCGGACGATGGACTCCGCAATGGCGTGGGTCGAAGCGTGATCGATTCTCAACTCGACCTCCACCGTTTCGCCCGTCGTCGAGGCCTCCGCCTCGATCTCGAATCCGTCTCCCTTGGGCACGAGCAGGAGGCCACGTTCCGCCCCGGCATGCTCGACCACCGTGCGCATGAGGGTCGTGACCAGCTCGTCGCCAACGAATTCGCTCGCTACTGCCTTCGATTCCTTGAGAACACGCTCAAGATTGATTCGCTCCAATGACGCAACTGTCGTGGCAACCGCAAACATGTGCGCACTCGGACGCAGGAACTCCGGATACGCCGCCTCCAATTGCGCAAGCTTTCCCTTTGCTCCCCAACGCTCATAGGCTTCGATGGCTTCCCTGAGCAAGGCATGAGCAACACGGGTCATTCCTCGATCTCGATAGAAGCGGCTTGCAAGCTCGCACGCCAAGGCCTCGCCGTGCCGGAATCCGTTCTGGCGAGCGGCGTTGGCACTCTGCTCGTACAGAATTTCGGCATCCTGCGGGCGCCCTTCAAGACGCGCCATCTCCGCCTCGACCAGCAATAGCTTGTCGGTGAACGTCGCCGACCTCGTGTCGCGCGCCCACTGGCCAATGATGTGGTGGTGTCCGCCAAGCCTGGCGCGCAAGTTGTGTCTCTGCGACTCAGGAACGCGTGACATCACGGCGCAGATCGTCAACGCGCTGAAGTAATGGTATTCGAGGTATTCAATCTGGACGATACGCGTCAACGGGTCGGTGTCCACGCGTCTGGATGCGGCTAGCGCCTCGTCGAATTCACCGGCCATGAAATGCAGGAGTGTCTTTCGCTGCCAATACCATTGGACGAGATTGTTCATCCGCGAGGTCGCGAGACTCGCCTCGAAAGCCGCACCGTCGAAGGTGTCATCGGTGAAGTCCGTCAGGCTTCTGGTTTGTCCGAGCAGGCACGCGATGGTTCTTTCAACAGTTGCAGTGACCGCTGCCGCATTGGCGAAGCCGACGTCATTGCCGAACTTGAGATACTTTCGACATTCCTCCTGCGCTTCAGCCAGGCCTTGCCCCCGCACGAGAAGGTGCGAGCTGCCCAGGTAGCCGCAATAGCACGCGAAATAGAGATCGCCGGCATCTACGGCCAGCCGGATGGCATCCCGGAACTTGCCGAGCGACACGTCAAGGGGTTGCGTCCAGGATGACGTCAACGCCATCGTCAGGCATGTCCTTCCGTGGTCGAGAACGGAGTCTCGTTCGGCGGCAAGTCCATAGGCGAGCTGACACACGCGGTAGCCTTCGTCGAAGCGGCCGAACACCGGGCCCATCAGCCAACCCAGTAGCGCGAAGCCCTGATTGGAAAGATGGGTCGACCCGTGAAGCAGGCTCAAGTTGACCATCTTGCAGACAACGACCACCACCAGGTTGAAGTCCGTGAAATACGCCGGCGGCCAAAGCTCTGCCAGCAGGCGCATGGACGCTTGCTTTGCCGGGTCGGCCATCGGCGGAAGGTCTGCGATGACATCGATGGGTCGACCATTCAAGTTGGCCCAGACTTTGGAGTACTCCGCATTGACGTCCTCCGCGGAGGGATGCGGGGGCACGTCGATGCCCAATTGACCCAGTGCGATGAGCCCGCTCTGAACGGCCTCCTTGTATTCCGTGCCGACGGCGTGGAGTTCGACTTTCAGGCGATAGGTCGCTGCGACATCAAGCGGTCGCCTCGCATGCAACAGCAGGTACTCCACCATGCTCTCCGTCTCGGCAAGCTTGCCGCCCAGAAAAGAGCATTCCGCATACTCCAAGGCCAACTCGAACGCCAACTCGGGGTTCTCGCGCCCGGTCGACTCACCGATTTGCGTACGCCCGAGGTCCAGGTATCGGCATGCTTCGATGTACGCCGACGAGGCCCGAGCCCTTCTGCCAGCACGAAGGTTCAACCTCGCCGTCGCTGCCCGCTGCTCTGAATTCAGCGCCGGGCCTCCGGCTTTGTTGAAGTGGCTGACGATCTCGAAGATGTGCGCGTCCAGATCTTTTTCGTCCGCGGCACGCAAGAGGCACGTGCCGACGCGGAGATGGAGTTTTGCGCGGTCAGACTCGAGCACCGTGCCGTAAGCAGCCTCGTGAACCCGGTCGTGAGCGAAGGAGTAGGCGTTCTGGTGGTCCACCACGAGCCCTAATCTCAGCGCCTCGTGAAGTCGCTCCTGGATGGCAGCCAAAGGCTCCTCCAACACCAGGCTCAGGGAAACCTTCTCGACATGGCCACCCATACAAGCGAGCATCTGCATCACTGACAACGCATCGGAGGGCAATCGCCGGACGCGCTCGATCATGAGTTCCGCAATGTTGTCGGTTGCCCGCTGTTCACGGATGCGCTGCAGGTCCCAGCGCCACCGGAGCTGCAATGCGTCGTATTTCAGCGAGCCGTCGTCGGCCAGGGTCGCCACGAACTGCTGAGCGAAGAGAGGATTACCGCCGGTCTTCTCGTGCACACATGCGGCAAGCGCTGAGATCTCGGTGCCGTCGCGACATCTCAATGCCTCAGCCAACATCCGCTCGACTTCCTGCGGCTGTAGTCCTCCGAGCACCACTTCATGCAGCGTGGCATCCGAATGGCGGATGGCGTCGATGCTGCGTTGAAGCGTATGGCGCGCATCGACCTCATTGGTGCGGTAGGCGCCTACCAGCAGAAGGTTGCGAACGTCCGGGTGCGTGGCGAGCGACTCGAAGATTTCCAAGGTGGCCGCATCGAGCCATTGCAGATCATCAAGGAATAGGACGAGAGGTCGCTCCGGACCTGCGAACACACTCAGGAACTGCCTGACGACGAGCAGAAAGCGAGTCCGCGCCTCGCCGCCCGAGAGCTCTGGAACTTGAGCTTGCACTCCGATCAGCAGTTCGAGCTCAGGGACCAGATTGACGATCAGTTGGCCATGTGGGGCCAGTGCGTGACGCAATCGAACTCGCCATTGTTCGAGCTCCTCTTCGCGCTTGCCCAATAGTTCTCGGACCAAGCTCTTGAACGCCTGGGCGATCGTTGCGTAGGGAATTCCTTGCTTGTACTGATCGAACTTTCCCGCCGCGAACCGGCCATGAGCGGCTTCCGCCGTCATTTGCAGTTTGTTCACGAGCGAAGACTTGCCGACTCCGGAGTATCCCGAAACCAGCACCAGCTCCCGGATTCCCGAGTCGACCACCCGCTGGCATGCAGCCTGCAGCGCATTGACATCCGCGTCACGCCCATACAGTCGCTCGCCGAAGCGCAGTTCGGCGGTGCGATCCTGCAATCCCGGTGGAAAGCTCTCGATGCTTTCGCCGGCCTCCCATTGGCTCAGGCATTGCACGAGGTCGCGGTGAAGACCGGTGGCGGTCTGGTACCGGTCCTCCACGGCCTTGTTCAGGAGCTTCAGGATGATCGCGCTCAGCTGCGGAGGCACGCCGGCCCGCCTGTCACTTGGCGGGGCCGGATGTCGAGCGAGGTGGCAATGGATCCATTCCGCCGCATCGACGGCCCGAAATGGCAAGACTCCCGTCAACAGCTCGTAGAGACTGATGCCAAGCGAATACAGGTCACTGCGTGCATCGAGGCTGCGGCCGCCGCGGCCTGTCTGCTCCGGCGACATGTAGGCGAAGGTTCCAGCGATGACTTCAGGCGATGCGGGCGCAGTGCGTTCCCTCGCGATCCGGGCAGCGATGCCGAACCCCGTCAAACGTACGCTCGCGTTCGATGGCAGCACAAAGATGTTGCTGGGCTTGATGTCCTTGTGAAGCACACCGTTGTCATGCATCTGCGCAACGGCCCTGGACAGTTCGACGCCGATCCGCAGAACGTTGCCGATCGGCAGTTCGGTGCCGACCAGGTGGGCCAGCAAGTCCCCTCCGGGGTCCCGGAGAACGAGGGCCGAATCCGAACGCACATACTCGAGCGGCAGCACCGCCCAGGCGGCGTCGAGCGCGTCTGCCAGCTGGAATTCGTGGAGGAGTCGTTCGGCGCTCGTCCGGTGCACCGGCCCAGGGCCCGCCGCCACGACAAGGACGGACTGCCCGGCCGCACCGGATGGCCGACTTGTTCTGCGGTACACGGTACGTTCAGCGTCCCGCCACAACATGCTGGCTTCAGAGTGCAATTCGGGTGTCGTCACGTCCGGGGCTCCAATGCACTTGCAATGGCAGAGAGAAGTGCCTGCGCGTCGAAAGGCTTGCCGAACAAGGCACGCACGTCCCGGGCCAACGGCATGCTGCGGGGCATGCGTGCCCGTTGGTCGTCCGCCGTGAGCAGGATGATGGGCAACTGCGGCCTCTGCTGGTGGGCCAGTGCCATGACCTCCCACCCATCCAGGCCGGGCATGCAGATGTCCGAGATGAGGCAGTCGATCGCCTGCAGGGCTCCGCCGCGAAGCAAGGCGTTCGCCGAGGAGAACGTGAGCGCAACATACCCCGCCGATTCAAGCAGATCCGATACGGACTCGAGCACTACCAGGTCGTCGTCGACCACTGCAATGGTGGCGCGCGCTCTGGTGTTCACGGGATGCGCGGGTCGGTGTCCGCGGGGTTCGCGATGCCAAGCTTGATCGACATGCGCACCAGATCGGCGAAGGATTCCGCCTGCATCTTGCGCATGACGTTGCCACGATGGATTTGCAGCGTAACTTCACTGATGCCGAGGCTTGCAGCAACCTGTTTGTTGAGCAGGCCTCGCGCAATGAGGGGCAAGACCTCCCGCTCTCGCCGGGTGAGCGCCTGGTGGCGTCGTTCAAGCTCCGCGACTTCGGCCTGTACCGATTGCTCCAGGCGGTGCCGCCTCATGGCCGATTCGACGGCGGCCAGCAACTGCTGCTCGTCAAATGGCTTGGGCAGGAAATCCACAGCGCCCGCCTTCATGGCGCGGACGGTCGAGGGGATGTCGCCATGGCCAGAGATGAAGATGATCGGCGGATGCTGGCGACCAGCGAGTTGCCGCTGCAGCTCGAGGCCACTCATGTCGGGAAGCTTCACGTCCAGTACCAGGCAGGCAGGCACCGTGTAGCTCCCGCTTGCCACGTACTCGGCGGCCGAGGCAAAGGTCACGATCCCGAAGCCCAGCGAGCCAATGAGATCCTCCATCGCCGCACGCACGCTTTGGTCATCGT
>CAMLCW010000157.1 GCA_946478645.1 uncultured Variovorax sp. | reverse complement strand
TGCCCGAGGCCGCGCGGCCCATGTCCACCGCGATCTCGCCCGAGCGCGGGCCGACGAGCTGCAGGCGGCGCTTGGTCATCTGGGCACCCAGGTCGCCGAGGCGGTCCGCCAGCAGCTTCTCGGCCGCGGGCAGCACCACCGTCTCCTCGTCGGCCACGTGGTGCATCACGTCGCGCATCAGTGCGGCCAGCGTGTCGTCGTAGTCGCGCGCTTCGGGCTCCATGGCGCGCAGCAGGCCGATGAGCCGCCGCATCTCGGCATGCTCCTCCATCGACTTGTTGATGCGCTCGTCGTCGGTGACCTTTCGCACCTCGGGATAGAAGATCTCTTCCTCGAGCTGCGCATGGATCTCGAGCGCGGTGCAGATCGTGTTGACCAGGCCCTTCTTCACCCGCGCCGAAGCACTCGGCTTGTACTGGTGGTAGGTGGACATCACGTGCGTGTGGTCCAGGCGAATCATGTTGGTCGCCGTGGGAAAGATCCGGGAAACGAGACTGGTCATGGGGATCTCCAAAAAGAAGGCCGGGGGCGCGCGCAGCACCCCCGAGGGGCGTCAGGCCGCTGCGGTGAGCTCTTCCATGAGCTCTTCCTTGCGCGCAGCAAGCTGATCACGCATCGCGACCAGGTCGAGCCCGCGTGCTGCGCGTGCCTTGACGAAGATCTCGTTGCGCTCTTCCTTCACATGGTGGTCGATGTACTCGCCGAGCACGATGACCTTGGCGTCGAACATGTCGTCGACGTCGGCGGCGCCCTCGATCTGCGCGATCAGGTCCTTGGCGCTCGCATGCTCGACCTCGGCCTCGTCGAGGAGATCGGTCTCGCTGAGCGCTTCGCGCAGCGCGGGATAGAAGATCTCTTCCTCGATCTGGGCATGGACTGTGAGCTCCATGCAGATCTGGTTGGCGAGTTCGCGCTTCTTCTGCTGCGCGCTGGCGGCGCGCGAATGGGTCAGTTCCTCATATTCCTTGAACATCTTCTTGACGTTGCGGTGGTCGGTGTCGAGAAGGCTGCAGGCATCAGGCGTCGAGCGCTTGGTGGAAGTGGGCATCGTGGGCTCCGGTTTGGTTGAATGGGAGCTCCACGATGGAAGGACTGCGGAGCGCGCGGCGTAGGAAAGCTCCTTGAGTGAACGTACTCGCGGCTCTACGCGCTCCGGCGTCAGGGCCGCCCGCTGCCGCGCTGTGCCAGCAGGCAGCCGGCAGCCAAACCGATCGCGAACAGCCCGTAGACCACGCCCATCGAGGGCTTGGAAAGATGTCGCTCGAAGCCCGGCGTGAGGCGGCGCGGCGTGACGGTGTAGTCGATCGTGCAGGCCACCGCGGTGGCGGCGCCGGCACCGGCCAGCGCCTGCGCGACGGTGCGCGGCGGATGGCGCTCGGCATGCAGCCAGGCATAGAGCAGCGCCCAGAAGACGGCGCTCGCATGGTGCGTGGCATAGCCGATGCCGGTATGCCTTAGCGTGGGCCGCCGCGCCGCAAAGGCTTCCTCGTCGCCCCAGAGCCAGTGGCTCGTGGCGTTGGTGGGCGCCACCAGGCTGCCGGCCTCGCGGCGGCCGCAGAGCATCAGCGCTGCGGTGGATGCGAGGCTGGCGCAGGTGCCCGCGATGAGGCCGGTGCGCAGCACCGGCAGCAGCCGGGGATGGTTGTCGATCGCGAAGGTCATGTCGGGCCTCATGCAGGGGTTTCGGAAACGCGCCTTGTCAGCGTGCCGGTCGCGCTCGCGCCGAGCGTCATCTCGGTCATCCACGACACCAGCAGCTGGCCATAGGCCTGGCGATGCGACTGCTTCGACAGCGCATGGTCGGCGCCGGACAGCACGCGGTAGGTGGCCGAGCGCACGCGCTTGAAGGCGCCCAGGTAGTTCTCGATCACCGGGTGCGGCACGATCTGGTCGTGCTCCGACTCGACGATCAGCACGTCGCCCGTGAATGCCTCGCAGGCCGCGAGCGCACGGTTGTCGCGCGGACCCACGAGCGTGCGCCGGTAGGCCACGAGGTCGGGCCTGCTGAGCTGGCCCTTGGGCGCGAGCCATTCGCGGTCGCGGTAGAGCGCGGGCGCCCGCAGCGCGAGCCAGCGCACCGGCCGCATCGCGCTGACCAGCGCCGCCAGGTAGCCGCCATAGCTGCTGCCGACGATCGCGATCGCTTGGGGGTCGACCGTCGGGTGGCTGATGAGCGTGTCGTAGGCTGCGAGCACGTCGCGCAGGTTGTCCTCGCGGGTGACCTCCTGGCGCAGCGAGGCATGGCGCGCATGGCCGCGCAGGTCGAAGGTCAGGCAGACGCAGCCGAGCGCGGCGATCTCGTGCGCACGCGCGATGTACTGCTCCTGGCTGCCGTCCCAGCCGTGGACCAGGAGCACGCCGGGCACCATGGTGGAGGCGGCGACCAGCGTTCCGGCGATGTGCTGGCCGTCCACGGAAATGTCGATGAAGTTATGTCGTGTCGCTGTCATGGGGTTGGAACAAGGCGTATTTGGTCAGCGGTCCGTTCTGCCGGTCGACGCCCTGGTAATGGACCGTGGCGCCCGCCGGTACGGCGGGCGCGCTGCCGTAGGCCTCGAAGCAGGAGACGCGCACCCGCTCGAGCAGCGGGTCGCGCCAGAAGCATTCGAGCGCGACCATCTCGGCGCCGGTGGCGCCGCCCACGCGCCACGACTGCTCGAGCACGCCCGACCGCCAGTGGCCGTCGGGGGTGGATCCCTGCGCCACGTCGTAGTTCACGCGCGACGCGAAGAAACCGGGGTAGCAGTCGATCACCGCCTGGTGGTAGCGCCGCGCCTGGTCGATCGCGAGGCGCAGCGCGGGCGCCGGCGCGGTCATGGCGATCAGCGCGTCGAAATTGCCGCGCACCAGCGTCAGGTCGGAGCCGCCGTAGACCTGCTGGCCGGCGTTGTCGGTGGTCATGCGCTGGCGGCCGTAGTAGCTCACCACCGTCTGGTCGACCAGCACCTGGCCCACGCTGAAGGTCTCGGGCTGCGCGAGGTTCTGCTCGAGCACCACGCCGTGCAGCCCGATCTCGTTCTCGTCCATCCCCGCGAGGCAGCGGTCGAGCGCATCGGCATCGGTGGCCACCGACTGGCCGCGGCCGCCGGTCGCGCAAACGGGCTTGACCCTCACCGCGCCGCGGTCGAGCAGCTGCCGCCCGGCCCAGCGCGCGTCTTCGAGCGTGAATGCCGAGAAACCGTCGAGCACCGCGTCGGCGACGGCGGCCGCGAAGCCGGGTGCCCAGCCTTCGGGGCAGGCCGCGGCACGGCCCACCAGCGGATGCGTGATCGCCTTGGTGGCGACGAAGGGATACGGCACCACGCCGCCGAACAGGTCGTGCGGCGTCGAGATGCCGAGCGAGCGGGCCAGCTGCGTGCTCGAAATGGTGTCGCTCGGCACGAAGTAGAGCGGCGTGCCGGCCGGATGGGCGTGCGCGGCGTCGAACTCGCCCGTGAACCGGAACTGCTTGAGCGCCGCCAGCCGCTCGGCGAAATTGCTGCGCGTGGCGCGTTCGTGGTCGCTGGCGTAGGCCTGCGGATCGGCGCTCCACACCACCACGCTGCCACCGGTGCTTTGGAGGACCGTGTCCACGAGGGCAGCTCCCGGGCTGAAGAGGGTGTCCATGGCATGCGCCCGTTCTTCAGCGGTCCGCGGCCGTGCCGGGCTCCGCCATCCGGCGATGCTGCTTGGCCAGCAGCTCCGACGGCGTGATGTTGGCCATCGCCGCCTGGAGCTTGTTCTTCCAGCCCGCGACCACGTCGCCCTCGCCCTTCATCATGGCGTCGAAGCCGATCTTCGCCACCTTGGCCGGGTCGGCCTTCCTGTCGTCCTGGCCGACCTTGGTGTCGAGCATGTCGGCACGCTCGAAGAACTCGGTGTCGGTGGGCCCGGGCATCAGGCAGCTCACGGTCACGCCGCTGTCCTTGAGTTCTTCGCGCAACGCGAACGAGAACGAATCGAGGAAGGCCTTGGTGCCGTTGTAGACGGCCTGGAAGCTCCCGGGCATGAAGCCCGCGATGGAGCCGGTGATCAGGATGCGACCCTGGCCGCGTGCGCGCATCGCCCCGCCGACGCGGTGGATCAGGTAGAGCGTGCCGGTCACGTTGGTGTCGAGCACATGGCGTGCATCCATGAAGCTCTGGTCGAGGAACGCGTGGCCAAGGCCGCGGCCCGCGTTCGCGAGCAGGGCATTCACGGGCCGCTGCCCGGCCGCGGCGAGCAGGCGGTCCACGCCTTCGGTGGTGGAAAGGTCGGCCTGCACGGGCTGCACCTCCACGCCGCGCGTGCGCAGCTGCACGGCGGCATCCTCGATCTCGGGTTCGTCGGCGGCGATCAGCAGGTCGAAACCCTCGTCGGCGCAGCAGCGCGCAAGTTCGAGGCCGATGCCCGAGGAGGCGCCGGTGACGATCGCGAAAGGCCGGTTGAAAGCGGAAGTGTTCATCGGGATGGCTCCTTGCGAACAGGGGACGAAGAACAGGCGGTGGGGCTGGCTGGTTTCCGCGTCATGGTTGAGCAGCTTTGGCGGGCCCGAGGCGGGATATCGCGCGAGCTGGTGAAAGCGCCCTCCTACGCGGCTAAGGCGCGGGCGGCACGGCCGCAACTTGCGCGATGACGCGCAGCTTTCCTACGGGCGCGACACGGTGTGCTGGACATCGTGGGCCTGCGCCAACCCGACCGACGACGAAACCCCCGCCGCCAGCCATGGCTTCCGCCCCACCGCCCGCCCTCGCCTCCGAGCCTGCCGCCGGCCAGACCGCGCTGCTGATCATCGACATGATCAGCGTCTGGGACTTTCCCGACGCCGACAAGCTGCTGCCCGGCGCCCACGCCATCGCGCGCCCGATCGCGGCGCTCAAGGCACGCTGCAGCCGCGCCGGCGTGCCCACGATCTACGTCAACGACAACCGCGGGCGCTGGCGCTCGGACCTGCGCAGGCTCGTCGACATGTCGCTCGAGGCGGGCGGCGCGGGCGCCGAGATCACCTCGGCGCTGCTGCCCGCCGAAAGCGACTACTTCGTGCTCAAGCCCAAGCAGTCCGCCTTCTTCGCGACGCCGCTCGAACTGCTGCTGTCCTACCTGAAGGTCCGGCGTCTCATCGTGACCGGCGTGGCGAGCGACCAGTGCATCTGGGCCACCGCGGCGGACGCGGGCATGCGCGACTTCGAGACCGTGGTGCCGCGCGATTGCGTGGCGACGCAGTCGCGCGAGCGCAACGAGCGCTTCCTGCGCCAGTGCGCCGACGCGTTGTGTGTTCCGACCACGCCCGGCCCGCGCATCCGCCTGCCCGCTGCGCGCCGGGCACGCTGAGCAGCCACAACGAATCGGGGAACTTGTCATCCATGTTCGCGCACATCCAGCTCGGGGTCCACGACCTGCACCGCATGACCGCCTTCTACGACGAGGTGCTGCGCCACTTCGGCATGGTGCGTTTCACCGACCTGGCGCGCATCGGCCCGGCCGGCGTGCTGTGGCGCCATCCGGGCACGCGCTGGCCGCAGTTCGTCATCCATCATCCGTTCAATGGCCTGCCGGCCACTGCCGGCAACGGTTCGCAGGTGAGCTTTCTCGCGCGTTCGCGTGAAGCGGTGGACGCGGCATGGCGCGGCGCCCTCTCGCGCGGCGCCACCGATGCGGGCGAGCCGGGGCTGCGGCCGCGCTATGCGGCCGATTTCTACGCGGCGTACTGCATCGACCCCGAGGGCCACAAGCTCTGCTTCGTGCACACGCCCTGACCGGCGCGCACGGCTTCAGGCGCTGCGGTGCTCTGCATTGCGCTTGCGCGTGGCGGCGGCTTTCTTGGCCGATGCCGAGCGTTCGGCCGCGGTGCGCGAAGCGGCGGCGGCGCCGCCCTTGTGCCCGCCCTTGCGCGAGGGCGCATGGTTCTCGGCCTTGCCGCGGCCGCTGCCGCTCTTCTTGCCGCCGCCGGATTCGGCGTTGACGGTGGCCCAGGCGCGGCGCTCGGCCTCGCCCTTGCCGACGCCGCGGTGTTCGTAGCTCTCTTCGATGTGCTCGGCCTTGCGTTTCTGCTTGTCCGTGTAGGCCGACTTGTCGCCTTGAGGCATGGCTCTCTCCTGTGCAGTGAAGAAGGCTTCATCGTGCGCGCCGCAGCCGCGCTTCGGGTCGGCGCACGCTGGGGACTGGCGTGGGAGCAGTCCGGCGTTGTGGGACTGCGCCGACGGTGCCTGGCGCCGGTTGCACGACAGCCGCGCGCCGGGCTCGGCCCGACGATGGCCTGCAAACAGGAGTGCCAATGACGAAGCAGACGGTCAGCGATTTCGTGGTCCAGCGGCTGCACGACTGGGGCGTGCGGCGCATCTACGGCTACCCCGGGGACGGCATCAACGGGCTCATGGGCGCGCTCGACCGCGCCGACGGTGCGATCGAGTTCGTGCAGAGCCGGCATGAGGAGCTTTCGGCCTTCATGGCGTGTGCCCACGCCAAGTTCTCGGGCGAGGTGGGCGTCTGCCTCGCCACCTCGGGGCCGGGCGCGATCCACCTGCTCAATGGCCTCTACGACGCCAAGCTCGACCACCAGCCCGTGGTCGCCATCGTGGGTCAGCAGAAACGCAGCGCGCTTGGCGGCGACTACCAGCAGGAGGTGGACCTGGTCTCGCTGTTCAAGGACGTGGCGCACGAGTTCGTGCAGATGGCCACCAGCGCCGAGCAGGCGCGCCACCTCATCGACCGCGCGATGCGCATCGCGCGCGACCGCCGCGCCGTGACCTGCGTGATCTTTCCCAACGACGTGCAGGACCTGCCGGCCGTGCCCGTGCCACCGCGCGAGCACGGCACGGTGCACAGCGGCATCGGCAGCACCGCGCTCGCGCAGGTGCCGAACGCGGTGGCGCTCGGGCGCGCGGCGGAGATCATCAATGCGGGCCGGAAGGTCGCGATCCTCGCGGGCGCCGGCGCGCTGCATGCCACCGACGAGCTGGTCCAGCTCGCCGAGCACCTCGGGGCCGGCATCGCCAAGGCGCTGCTCGGCAAGGCCGCGGTGCCCGACGACCTGCTCTTCGTGACCGGTGCCATCGGTGTGCTCGGCACGCGGCCCAGCTCGCGCATGATGGAAGAGTGCGACACCCTGGTGATGGTCGGCTCGTCGTTTCCCTATGCCGAATTCCTGCCGCCCGAAGGGCAGGCGCGCTGCGTGCAGATCGACACCGACCCGCGCGCCATCGGCCTGCGCTATCCCACCGAACTCGGCCTGGTCGGCGACAGCCGCGCCACGCTCGCGGCACTGTTGCCTCTGCTCGATGCGAAACCGCACGATGCGTGGCGCAGCGGCATCGAGGCCGACGTGGCGAAATGGTGGCGCGTGCTCGAGGCGCGCGCACACGTCGCGGCCACGCCGCTGAATCCACAGCGGGTGTTCTGGGAACTGTCGCCGCGGCTGCCCGATCGCTGCATGCTCACCTGCGACAGCGGCTCGGCCGCCAACTGGTATGCGCGCGACGTCAAGCTGCGCCGCGGCATGAAGGCCAGCCTCTCGGGCGGCCTTGCCACCATGGGGCCGGCGCTGCCCTACGCCATCGCGGCCAAGATGGTGCACCCCGACCGCCCGGCGGTCGCGATGCTCGGCGACGGCGCGATGCAGATGAACGGCCTCAATGCACTCATCACGCTCGCGCGGGTCTGGCGCGACTGGTCCGATCCGAGGCTCGCGATCATGGTGCTCAACAACCGCGACCTCAACCTCGTGACCTGGGAGCAGCGCGTGCTCGGCGGCGATCCCAAGTTCGAAGCCTCGCAGCAGCTGCCCGACTTTCCCTACGCGCGCTTTGCCGAGATGCTCGGCCTGGCCGCGGTGCGCGTCGACACGCCGGAGGCCGTCGCCCCCGCGTGGGAGGCAGCCTTCTCGGCCGACCGCCCGATGCTTCTCGAGATGGTGACCGATGCGGCCGTGCCGCCGTTGCCGCCCGATGTCTCGCTGGCGCAGGCCAAGGCCTATTTCTCGGCGCTGTGGCAGGGCGACCCGGAAGCGATGCGCACCATCAAGGCCACCGTGCGGGAATACTGGGCGAGCCTCACGGCCTGAACGACCGCCCGCGGCTCATTGCGGCCGCGGCCGGACACCCCGGCGGCGGGCCCGCTCCGCTTCGGAAGCGGCGCGCGACAGGCAAGCGTTGCGCTCGTCGCCTTCGTGTGCATCGCACTTCTCGCGTGCGATCTCGTGGTCCACGTCGGCCTTCGTGTCGGCCAGCCGGCGCTGGTTGGCCTCGCTCGGGTTTCGCTGGTGCGCCAGTTCGGCCAGCGCGATCTTCTCGCGGCCTTCGGCCTCCTTGCGGCACACCGCGCGCCGATCGGCAGCCTGCGAGGCGCATCGCTCGAGCGCCGCCTCGCGCTGGGCGGCGATGCGCTGACGCGCGACACCGTCGTCGAGGGTGGCTGGGTCGATCTCGGCCGGACGCGGCTGCGCATCCTGCTGCGCCACCGCCGCGGACACCGCCGCGCCCAAGGCAATGCATGCGAGCAAATGAACCGGATGCTTCGTCATGGCGATCTCCTGTGCATTGGCCATGGTAGGACGGACGCACAAGCCCTCACGTCAGCATGTGCTTACGGCTGCTTCGACAGGCGTCCTACCGTGGCGGCGATGCCGACTTCTATATTGATTTCGACGGCGGATCCTCGCTTCAAGAACAAACCCCCCGCCGCCAAGGAGATCACCATGAAGAAACTGCTGATGATTTGCACCGCGGCATCCTGCCTGGCGATGGTCCAGGCGCATGCCCAGGTGACCACCGGTCCGGCCGCGGCCACCGATCCTGCGATGGCCGAGTACAAGGCCGCGCGCGACAAGATCTCGGCCGACGCCAAGTCCGACAAGGCGGCCTGCGATGCCATGAAGGACAACGCCAAGGATGTCTGCATGGCGGAGGCCAAGGGCAAGGAGAAGGTCGCCAAGGCCGAGCTCGAGCAAAAGCAGAAGCCCAGCGACAGCAACGCCCGCAAGGTCGCCGAAGCCAAGGTCGAGGCCGCCTACGACGTCGCCAAGGAAAAGTGTGACGACCAGAAGGGCGATGCCAAGGACGCTTGCGTGAAGCAGGCCAAGGCCGAGCAGTCGAAGGGCAAGGCCGACATCAAGGCCATGAAGAAGTAAGCAGGTCCCCCTTGCAGTCGCTCGCCATTCCCGAAGCCCTCCGCGCGCAGCTTGCCGCGGACAATCTACTGGCCATCAACTCACATGGCCAGGAGGTGCTTCACGGGCTTGATTTCGCGGAGTCGCAGCTGCTCGTCGATTGCAGCGGCGAGCCGCCGGCCGATGCGGCAGTGCGTGAGCGCTGCGCCGAACTCGTGGTCAAGCACGAACGCGCGCGGCTGCGCATTGCCACCGTCGACGACGAGCGCACTGCAGGCAAGTATTGAACCCCCCGCCCTTCATCGCAGCGTACCCAGGTACGCTGCGATGTCGCGCGCGTCCTGTTCGCTCACGCCCATCTCGGGCATCGCCGATCGCGGGTCGATCTCGTGCGTATGGCGCAGCCAGCGCACCATGTTCTCGGGCGTGTTCGGCAGCTTTCCTGCGATCAGCAGGCGCTCAGCGATGCCTTCGAGCGGCGGTCCCACGTGAGGCGATGAGCTCGTGACACCGGGGATCGTGTGGCAGGCACTGCAGGCATATTGGTGCAGCGCCTGCGCCCCGCGCCGGACGTCGCCCGCTCGCGTCGCGGGTGCCTCCACCGCGGCACGCCCGCAGGCTGGCGGCGCCTTCGGTCCTTGCGCCACCACTGTGGGCGCCGCGTGCACCGCTTCGGCGTATTGGCGCGGCGACAGGTCGGGAAGCCGGCCGAGGAAAGCCACCACGGCCCAGAGTTCATCCTCCGTCAGCCGGTGCTCCCAGGCTGGCATGCCGCTCATCTTGATGCCATGTTTGGTGAGCCAGTACAGCTCGCGCGGCTGCCAGCGCCTGGCGGCATCCACCAGCGGCCCGGGCAGCGGCTGCATGCCCTTGCCGATGTCGTCTTGCGCCACGCCGGGGGCGCCATGGCATTGCACGCACTTGTCGCGGTAGCAGGCCGCGCCGTGCACGAGCAGGCGCTCGTCGTCGAGCTTCGGTGCGTCGATGCCGCGCGCACGCAACCGCACCGACTGGTGCATCGCGGTTTCGAGCAGCGTATAGACCGGTTGCGTGTGCTGCGAGGTGGCTGAGACGTCGTAGAGGCCGCCGAACACGACCAATGCGCCCGCCGCGGCGCCGGCAAGGCCCAGCGCGGCCAGGGTGAGGAGGACGGTCTTGGGTGCGCGCATCAGTCGCGGCATTGTCCGACGCGCACCGGCGCCGCCGTGTCGGCGCAAGCCGCGTTCCTTTTCGCACAATCTCCCCCATGGTGGCTGCCCCTTCCTGCCGCGCGGTCCGCGCCTGTGCCCTGCCGGTGCTGGTGCTGCTCGCCTGCGGCTGTGCGCTGGCCGCGGCATCGGCACAGCAGCTCGAACGCGGCAGGTCACTGCTCGCGCAATACCAGTGCGGCAGCTGCCACGCCATTCCCGAGGTACCCGCGGCACGCGGCCGCACGGGCCCGACGCTCGTCGCCTTCGGACGCCGCAGCTACATCGCGGGTGAGGTACCCAACCGCCCCGCCGCGCTCGCGCGCTGGATCGTCGCCCCCGCCGAGCTGGTGCCCGGCACCCTGATGCCCGCGATGGGCGTGTCGCCCGAGGATGCGCGCGACATGGCCGCCTACCTGCTGAGCCTCGAATGAGCGCCGCGCCGAGCCGCCCCAAGCAAGCTCGCTCCCGCTCGGCGGGAAGGCGCGCAGCGCCAAGGGTGCACCAATGAGCGCCGCGCCGGGCCAATCTGCGCTGCGCGCCGCCGGCCCGGTGGCCGACACGCTGCTGCAGGTGAGCGTGGTGCTGGCGGTCGGCGGCACGCTGATCTTCGCGGGGGTGATGCTGCTGCTGGCGCTCGCGGTGCGCCGCCGCGGCGGCGGCCACGTGAATGCGCGCTGGTGGATCGTCGGCGGCGGGCTGGTGTTTCCCACCAGCGTGCTCGTGGCCCTGTTCTTCTACAGCGAGTGGCACCGCCCGCCCTGGCGGCCGGTGCCGCCGGCCGATGCGCTGATCGTCGGCGTCACGGGCCACATGTGGTGGTGGGAGGTGCGCTACCGCGACCCCGCCAGCGGCGCCGAAGTGGTCACCGCCAACGAGATCCGCATCCCGGTCGGACGGCCGGTGTACTTCGGCCTCGGCAGCGCCGACGTGATCCACAGCTTCTGGGTTCCGTCGCTCGGCGGCAAGATGGACATGCTGCCGGGGCGCATCCAGCATCTGCTGCTGCAGGCCGACCGGCCCGGCATCTGGCGCGGCCAGTGCGCCGAATACTGCGGCGAGCAGCATGCGCGCATGGCGCTGCATGTGGTGGCCGAAGCGCCCGAGGCCTTCGATGCATGG
>CAMLCW010000156.1 GCA_946478645.1 uncultured Variovorax sp. | reverse complement strand
CGCTCGCGATGTTCAGCTTTCCGAGCCTGGCGCGCTACGAGCAGTACCGCGCCGACTCGATGCAGGACGCCGAATGCCAGGCCGCGTTCCGGTACGCGGAGGAAACGCGCTGCTTCCTGAGCTACGAACGCAGCTTCTTCAGGCCGGTTTTCGAATAAGCGCTCAGGCGCCGAGCGCCACGCAGAGCGCGTGCAGGTTCGGCACGATCAGCTGCGGCCGCGCGCCATGCACCCACGGGCGCTCGTCGCGCACCAGCCAGGCCGCCTGCATCCCCACGTTGAGCGCGCCGACCACGTCGAGCTCGGCATCGTCGCCGACATGCAGCACGTCCTTCGGCAGCAGCCCGACCGAGGCCGCCGCGGCACGAAAGATCGGTGCATGCGGCTTGCCGCTGCCGAAGGCGCGCGCATTGAATGCCGTGCGGAACCAGCGGCCAACGCCGGTCTGGTGGATGTCGGCATTGCCGTTCGAGATCGCGACCAGCGGATAGCGCTCGCTGAGCCAGCGCAGCGCCGGCAGCGCATCGTCATAAAGCGTCACGCGCTGCCGTTCGGCAAAGAAAGCGTCGAAGGCCGGATCGGCCAGCGCCGGGTCTTCGCCGGCCTGCTTCAGCGCGGCGCGGATCGATTCGCGGCGCAGCGCACTGAGGTCGTGCGCCAGGTCCGAGCGCTCCTTGGCGGTGGCTTCGCGCAGTTCTCGCAGCACGCCCGGCGTCAGCAGCAGCGAGGCGGTCTTGGGCGCCTCGCGCAGCAGCCATTGGTGCAGCACCGCCTCGGCGCGCTCGATGGTCGGCCAGATCGGCCAGAGGGTGTCGTCCAGGTCGAGCGAGATGGCGGAAATGCGCTGGAGGTCGAGCGGTTCGACGCTCGCGAGCGCCTTGGAGGCGGTGGTCATGCCTGAGAATATCGCATGCCTCAAGACCCCGGGAACCACACCTCCATCGCTTCGCGCACCGCCGTGCTCTGGTGCAACCTCGGCTCGCCCGACGCGCCCACCGCGGCCGCCGTGCGGCCCTACCTCGCGGACTTCCTCGGCGATCCGCGCGTGGTCGAGATTCCGCGGCTGCTGTGGGCGCCGATCCTGCACGGCATCATCCTGCGCACGCGGCCCGCCAAGTCGGCCGCCAAGTACGCGAGCATCTGGCTGCCCGAGGGTTCTCCGCTGAAGGTGTGGACGCTAAAGCAGGCCACACTGCTCGCGGGCTGGCTCGGCGAGCGCGGGCACCGCGTCACGGTGCGGGACGCCATGCGCTACGCGAGCCCGTCGATCGCCTCACGGCTCGACGCGCTGCAGGCCGAGGGCGTGGCGCGCGTGCTGGTGATGCAGGCTTATCCGCAGTATTCGGCCACCACCACTGCGAGCGTGATCGACGCCGTGGCCGACTGGAGCCGCGGGCAGCGGCGCGTGCCCGAGTTCCGCTTCGTCAACCAGTACCACGACGATCGGGCCTACATCGAGGCGCTCGCGCTCGGCATCGAACGGCACTGGAAGACCGAAGGCCGCGGCGAAGTGCTGCTCATGAGCTTTCACGGGATCCCGGCGCGCAACATCGCGCTCGGCGATCCGTACCAGGCGCAGTGCCTCGAAACCGCGCGCCTGCTCGCCGCACGGCTCGGCCTGTCGGACGCGCAGTACCGCGTGACCTTCCAGTCGCGCTTCGGCCGCGCCAAGTGGCTCGAGCCCTACACCGAGCCGACCTTGCGCGAGCTGGGTGCAAGCGGCGTCAAGCGCGTCGACGTGGTGTGCCCCGGCTTTCCGGCCGACTGCCTCGAGACGCTGGAAGAAATCGCCATGGAAGGTCGTGAAGCCTTCCTGCATGCGGGGGGCGAAACCTTCAGCTACATCCCCTGCCTCAACGACAGCCCGGCCTGGATCGCGGCGCTCGCAGGCCTCGCCGAGCGCAACCTCGCGGGCTGGCCCACGCGCCACGCGGACGACGCTCAGAACCTGCCGAGATAGTCCATCTTGCCGATCGGCATGCCCCGGTGGCGCAGCACGCCATAGGCGGTGGTCAGGTGGAAGAAGAAGTTGGGCAGCGCGAACTGCAGCAGGTAGCGCTCGGCCGTGAAGTGCGCTTCGCCCTCGCGCGCCTTGATCGTCACCGGCCGTTCCTCGTGGCCGTCGATCAGCGCGCGGTTCACCGTGGCGAGGAAATCCTGCGTCTTCACGATGCGCGCGAACAGCTCGTCATACGTCTTTTCCTCGTCGGCAAAGCTCGGCGCCGTGATGCCCGCGATGCGCGCCACGCCGAGCTTCGAGGCATCGCTCGCGCGCTGCACCTGGCCCGCGAGCGTGAGCATGTCGGGCGCGAGCCGCGCATCGACGAGCGCCTGCGGATCGATGTCGTTGGCCCTGGCATGCGCCAGGCTCTTTTCGAGCAGATGGGTGAGCTGGCCGAGCCCGCGCGAGAAAACCGGAACGGACAGGTCGTACATCGAAAGCGCCATGGCGTGCAATCCTCGTGGTTGGAATGATCGGCGGCGATTGTCTCGCCGCGCTCCACTCAGCGAAGTGCGGCGCGGATAAACCCTTCGACCAGCCCCAGTTGTTCGGGCACGTTGAGCGCGGGCGCATGGCCGCAGCCCTCGATCTCGACCACCTTCAGCAAGCCCCGGGCGCCGGGTCCGCGCACCTGCATGCGTTCGGTCACCTCGGGCAGCACCAGGTCCGACTCGGCGCCGCGCAGGCACAGCACGGGCACCTCGATCGCGTCGTAGTGCGACCAGATCAGGTAGTCGTCGACCTGTGCGCTGAACTGCCGGACCATCGCCGGGTCGTAGTGCGGCGTCACGCGGCCGTCGGGCAGGCGGCGCGTCGAGCTCTCGGTCAGCCGGCGCCACTGTGCATCGCTTAGCCAGCCGTACGGCTTGTAGACGGTGCGGAAGAAGGCCTCGAGCTCGGCCACGGTGGCGAAAGCCGGCGGCTGGCCCGCATAGGCGCGGATGCGCTCGATGGCCGATTGCGCGAGCTCGGGCGCGTTGTCGTTGAGCGTGAGGCTCGCAATGCGTTGCTTCATGCGCGGCGCAAAGAGGCCCGACGCGCAGACCGTGCCGATGGCACCGCCCATCGAGGTGCCGACCCAGTGCACGCGGTCGAGCGCAAGGACGTCGCACAGCGCATTGGCGATGCGCGCATAGAACGAGAGCTTGTATTCCTCGTCGGGCCGTGCACTCCACTGGCTCAGGCCGCGGCCGATGGTGTCGGGGCAGATCACGCGGAAGCCGCGCGCGGCAAAGTGCTGCGCCAGCTCGTCCATGTCGCGGCAGGTGCGTGCGAGGCCGTGCCAGGCGATGACGGCGGGCGCATCGGCCGTACCCCATTCGAGCCAGTGCACCTCGAGGCCTTCGAGCTGCGCGTAGTGCGAGCGTGCCTCCGTCATCGTGCGGCCCTCGCGCGGAGCCGGCCGACGATGCCGGTCGGAAAGTAGTAGACCGAGAGCACGAACAGCACGCCCAGCCACAGCAGCCAGCGGTCGGGCGACAGCAGCGCCGCGAGCCACGGCAGCCCGCTCGCGGCTTCGCTGCCGAGGCGCAGCAGGTCCTGCAGGTAGCTCTGCGCCACCACGAACAGCACCGCGCCGATGGCCGCGCCGTAGACCGTGCCCATGCCGCCGATCACCACGATCAGCAGCACGTCGATCATGATCTCGAAGCTCAGCGAGGTGTCGGGCCCGTTGTAGCGTAGCCAGATCGCGAGCATCGCGCCCGCGAGCGTGGCAAAGAGTGCCGACAGCACCGCCGCGGTGGTGCGGTAGACCACCACGCGGTAACCGATGGCCTCGGCGCGGAACTCGTTCTCGCGGATCGCCTGCAGCACGCGGCCGAACGGCGAGTTCACGATGCGCAGCAGCGCGAGCACCAGCACCACGGCCGCCACGAACAGCAGGTAGTAGCAGAGCAGCCGGCCGTCGAGCGAGACACCGAGGAACGGTTCTTCGGCGAACTCGAAGCTCGGCGACAGCAGCTCGGGCAGCCTGAACGTGAGGCCGTCCTCGCCGCCCGTGAACTCCGAGAGCTGCGAGGCCAGCGTCTGGAAGGCCGAGGCCACGGCGAGCGTGATCATCGCGAAGAAGATCGCGCGCACACGCAGCGAGAACAGCCCGATCGCGAGCGACAGAACCAGCGACACCGCAAGCGCCGCACCGATGCCCGCGAGCATCGCGCCCCAGGTCGGCCCGAGCCTGGAGGCCGAGATCGCGATGCCGTAGGCGCCGATGCCAAAGAACATCGTGTGCGCGAAGCTCACGATGCCGGTGTAGCCCAGCAGCAGGTCGAAGCTCGCGACCAGCACCACGAACACTAGGATCTTGGCCGCGACGCTGAGCGCCTTGACGCCCGGAAAGATGAACGGCGCGAACGCCAGCGCGATGAACAGCGCCACCAGCAGCAGCGCCAACAGGCGGCTGCGGGGCATGTCGTTGGAGAGAAGTCTGTTCAGCATGTGGAGGCTCTCGAATGCGGGAACGGGGGCAGGACGCAGAGGACGCGAAGGTTTCGCAGAGAACGCAAAAGAACAGCCGAAGAAAAAGCTTTTTTTGAAATCCCCTTTTGCGACTTCTGCGAAACCTCTGCGCCCTCTGCGTCCGGAAGTCCGGCTTCAGCGGCCCTCATCGATTCACCACCGCATAAACACCCTGCGGCCGCCACAGCAGCACCGCCACCATCAGGAAGATGCTCGCGAACTGCGTCAGCGTGGGCAGCAGGAAACCGACGTAGTTGGTCATCAGCCCCACCAGCAGTGCGCCGAGCAGTGCACCGCCGGTCGAGCCGAGGCCGCCGATGATGATCACGATGAAGATCAGCACGTTGACCTGCGCGCCCATCTGCGGCACGAGGTTCTGCTGGAACAGCCCCCACATCACGCCGCCCAGGCCCGCGAGCGCGCTGCCCGCGACGAACACGCCCACGAACAGCCGACCGATGCGGTAGCCGAGCGACTCCACCATCTCGCGGTCCTGCACGCCAGCGCGGATCAGGAGGCCGATCTTGGTGCGCCCGAGCGTCCAGGCCAGCAGGCCGAACACCACCACGCCCACCGCCACCGCGAGCAGCCGGTACTTGCTGATCGCCGCCTCGCCCACGAACAGCGAGCCGCGCAGCGCCTCGGGCAGCGGCAGCGGCACCTGCGCCGGGCCCCAGATCACCTTGATGAGTTCCTCGCCGATGATCATGCCGCCCATCGTGATGAGGATCTGCTTGAGGTGCTGGCCGTACACCGGGCGCACGATGAAGCGCTCGAACGCGAGCCCCACCGCGCCTGCGGCCGCCATCGCGACGAGCATGGCCGGGAACACCGCCACGAGGTTGCGCCAGAGCTCCTGCGAGCCGGTCCAGTCGCCCATCAGGCCGAGCACACTGCTCGCGACGAAGGCACCGAGCGCGATGAACACGCCGTGGCCGAAGTTGAGCACGTCCATCAACCCGAACACCAGCGTGAGGCCCGAGGCGATGATGAAGATGATCATGCCCATCGCCAGGCCCGCCACCGTGAGCGTGAGCCAGGTCGAGAACGAGCCCGTGAGCGGCAGCGCGACCAGCGCCAGCACCGGTGCGAGAACGAGCGGCTTCCAGTCGAGTTCGAGTTTCATAGCGCGAGGCCCAGGAGAGATTGCTGCAGCTGCGCATCGGCGGAGAACGCGGCCATCGTGCCGCTGTGCACCACGCGGCCGTTGTCCATCACTGCGACGCTGTCGCCCAGGCGCTGCGCGAAGTGGATGTTCTGCTCCACCAGCAGGATCGTGACGCCGCTGCGCTTGAGCTCGGCGAAGGCCTCGATCATGTTGTTGATGATGGCGGGCGCGAGGCCCTTGCTGGGCTCGTCGACGATCAGCAGCTCGCGCGGCTCGACGATGGCGCGCGCCACCGCGAGCATCTGCTTCTGCCCGCCCGAGAGCTTGCCGGCCGGGTGGTTCCAGAACTTCTCGACCGCCGGAAAGAGCTTGAAGATCCACGCGAGGCGCGTGTCGTCGATCTGCTGCGCGTTCTTGGCGCTGCGCGCGGCGAGCAGCATGTTCTCCTTGACCGTGAGGTCCGAGAAGATGCCCATGTTCTCGGGCACGTAGGCGATGCCGAGCCCGGCGATCTCGGGCGTGCGCAGCGCGCCGATGTCGCGCTCGCCGAAGCGCACCCGGCCCTCGGAGGCCCGCCACAGGCCCATGATGGTGCGCAGCGTGGTGGTCTTGCCCGCGCCGTTGCGGCCGAGCAGCATCGTGAGCTGGCCGCGCGGCACGGCCAGGTCGACGCCGTGCAGGATGTGGTACGCCCCGATGTGCGTGTGCACGCCTTCGAGGCTGAGAAGATTTTCGGTGGTCATCGGTCTTGCTCCTTCCCCCTTTGGGGGAAGGTTGGGATGGGGGCATGCGGCGCCTGAAAGGCCACTGCGGTGTGAAGGCCGCCAGCCCCCACCCCTGCCCTCCCCCGGAGGGGGAGGGAGAAAAACATGGAAGTCTTCATACAGCAACCGCCTTCGCGACGCCCAGGTACGCCTCCTGCACCACCGGCGAAGCGATCACCTCGGCCGGCTCGCCGTCGGCCACCAGCGTGCCGTTGCGCAGCACGATGATCCGGTCGGCCAATTCGCGCACCACGTCCATCTTGTGCTCGACCAGAAGGATGGTCTTGCTTCGGTCCTGCTTGAGCTGGCGAATCAGGTCGAGGATGACCGGCGCTTCGGCCGCGTTCATGCCGGCGGTCGGTTCGTCGAACATGAACACCTTGGGTTCGAGCGCGATCAGGAGCGCCACTTCGAGCTTGCGCTGGTCGCCGTGCGGCAGGCTCGCCACCGTGGCATGCGCGCGCGGCGCCAGCGCCACGTCGGCCAGGATCTGCTCGGCGCGCTCGGTCAAGGCATGGTGGTCGCTCCAGATGCTCCACAGGTTGAGACCGCGCCGGTGCGCACCCTCGCGCGTGGCCTGCACCGCGAGGCGCACGTTCTCGCGCACCGTGAGGTTCGGAAACAGGTTGGTGAGCTGGAAGGCCCGCCCCAGCCCGGCACGCGTGCGCGCCGACGGCGACAGGCCCGCGAGCGGCTGACCGTCGAGCGACACCGTGCCCGCGCTCGCCTTGAGCTGGCCCGAGATCAGGTTGAAGTAAGTGGTCTTGCCCGCGCCGTTCGGGCCGACGATGGCCGTCAGCGTGCCGGGCGCGAAGGCGCAGCTCACGCCGTTCACGGCCACGTGCCCGCCGAAGCGGATGGTCAGGTCGCGGGTCTCGAGCATCGTCTGGCGGTGCCCGGGCTCAGCGCTTGTTCTTGATGGGGATGTCCATCTCTTCGGGCTTGATCTCGCGCACCAGCTCGGGCACGCCCCAGGCGAACGCCGGGTCGGCCTTGATCTTGAAGTGGTACATCGACTGCATCGCCTGGTGGTCTTCCTTGCGGAAGGTCATCTTGCCCTTGGGCGTGTCGAAGCTCATGCCTTCCATGGCGGCGATGAGCTTGTTGGTGCCGGTCTCGCCGCCGGTCTTCTTGAGCGCCGTGACCACCGCCATCGCGGCCGAGAAGCCGCCGGCCGTGAAGAAGTCGGGCGGCGCCTTGAATTCCTTGTAGTGCGCCGACACCATCGCTTCGTTCACCGGGTTCTTCGGAATCCCGAAGTAGTAGTAGGCCGCGCCTTCCATGCCCGGCAGGTTCTTGTAGGCCGCCATCGCCGGCAGGATGTTGCCGCCGGTGGCGATCTCGATGCCGTAGCGCTTCAGGTCGAGGTCGACGATCTTGAACGGGTTGCCCGCGCCGGCCCAGACGATCCAGATGATCTTGCGGCCCGGCTGGTCCTTGAGCTTGTCGATCAGGCGCTGCGCGCCGGCCGTGAAGTCGGTGGTCGCGGGCGGCAGGTATTCCTCGTGCACCAGCTTCGCCTTCTTGAGCGCGGCGCCGAAGGCCTTGACGCCATCGCGGCCGAAGGCGTTGTCCTGCGCGAGCGTGGCCACCGTGACGCCGGCCTTGTCGACGGCCACCGCGTTCGAGATCGCGTCCTGGCTCGAATTGCGGCCGGTGCGGAAGATGTACTTGTTCCACTTCTCGCCCGTGATCGAGTCGGCCACCGCCGGTTCGACGATCAGGATCTTCTTGTATTCCTCGGCCACCGGCAGCATCGCGAGCGCCACACCCGAGGCGGTCGGGCCCACGGCCAGCGCGGCCTTGTCGTCCGAATAGGCGGCCGCCAGCAGCGACTTGCCGAGGTCGGGCTTGCCCTGGTCGTCCTTCTCGAGCACCACCAGCTTCTTGCCGTTGACCGCCATGGTGCCGCCGGTGGCGTAGTCCAGGCCCATCAAGAAGCCGGTCTGGGTCTGCTTGCCGTAGGCCTCGAGCGGCCCGGTCTTGCTGTAGATGTGCGCGATGCGGATCTCGCTGGACTGGGCCCACGAGGGCGCGGCGGCGGTGCAGGCGGCCAGGGTGGCCAGCGCGATGAGGTGGCGACGGATCATTCTTGTCTCCTTGAAAGGGTGACTGAATATTGCACAGTTCATGCCATGTGCTAAGCCATTGATAACAAAGGTATCTCTACAGGGAAAGACGCTGGCTCGGCTGATTCCAGGACAGTTTGAATGTCTGACTTTCAGGCAACTGTCTGTTTGTTGTTCAGGGTTTTCGCGGACAGGCATGAACACGGACATCCGGACGCAGAGGACGCAAAGGTTTCGCAAAGGACGCAGAAGAACAGCCTTTTAGAAAGAGAACGAATCCCTTTTTGGTTTTCCTTTTTGCGCCCTCTGCGAAACCTCTGCGCCCTCTGCGTCCGGCAGTCCGATCCCTTCCCCTTCAGCCCACCCCCGACCCACCCATCCGCTCGTAAAGCGTCGCCCGCGAAATGCCCAGCAGCCGCGAAGTGGCGAGCTTATTGCCGCCCGTGGCCGCGAGCGCCGCCGCGATGGCGCGCTGCTCGAGTTCGGCCACCTGCTGTGCGAGCGGGCGCAGCAGCGCCGCCTGTTCATCGGCATCGTGTGCGCTCTGCAGGGCCGCCGGCGAGGCGATCTGCTCCTGCCCCGCCTCGCGCAGGATGCGTTCGAGCTGCGCGGCGTCGATGCGCTGGGAGTCGCTGCGCATCGTCACCTGCTCGAGCACGTTGCGCAGCTCGCGAATGTTGCCGCGCCAGTGCTGGCCCGCGAGCAGTGCGAGCGCGTCGGGCGTGAGCTCGGGCGGCGCCTCGCCGCTGCGCAGTGCCATGTCCTCGCCGAGCGCCTCGACCAGTGCGGGAATGTCGCCGCGCCGCTCGCGCAGCGGCGGCACGCGCAACGGCAGCACGTTGAGCCGGTAATAAAGGTCTTCGCGGAACAGGCTGCGCCGCACGAGTTCGGGCAGGTCGCGCGAGGTGGCGGCGATCACCCGCGCATCGAATGGCACGAGCTTGTTCGAACCCAGCGGCTCGATCTCGCCCTCCTGCAGCGCGCGCAGCAGCTTGGCCTGCAGGCCCAGCGGCATGTCTCCGATCTCGTCGAGGAACAGGCTGCCGCCATCGGCGAGCTTGAACTTGCCCTCGCGGCCGCGCTTGTCGGCGCCGGTGAAGGCGCCGGGCGCCACACCGAAGAACTCGGCCTCGAGCAGCGTGTCGGGCACGGCCGCGATGTTGAGGCTGACGAAGGGGCCCTTGGCACGCGACGACGTCGCATGGATCGCATGCGCGAGCAGCTCCTTGCCGGTGCCGGTCTCGCCCAGCAGCAGCACCGGGCTCGCCGATTGCGCCGCCCGGCGCGCATGGCGCTTGACCTCGACGGCGGCCGGGCTGCTGCCGATGAAGCTGGCGAAGGTGTACTTGGAGCGCCGCTGCCCGTCGGGGGCGTGCTGGTAGAGCGGATTGTTGCGCTGGCTGGCCAGCTCGCGACGCGCGTCATCGAGGTCGCGCTGCAGCAGCGCGAACTTGCTGATGAGCGGCTGCAGCGTGGTCTCGGGCTGGTCGAACAGCACGATGCCGATGGCGCCGATCACCTCGCCCGCGCCGCCCCCGCTCTCCTCGCGCAGCGGGATGCGGCTCACGACGAAAGTGCCCGCCTTGTTGGTAAGCAGGTCCACCAGGATCGGCTCGCCGGTCTCGAGCACGCGCCGCATCTGCGTGTTTGGAATCACGTCCTCGACCCGGTGGCCGAGGAACTGGTCGATCGACGTGAACCCCAGCGCCGGCAGGAAGCGGCGGTAGCCTTCGTTGACCCAGACGATGCGCCCGCTGCGGTCGACCAGGAACATGCCCTGGCTGATGCTCGAAAACAAATGAAACATCGAGCGCGCAGCCAGCGCGAGAATGCCTTCGGCATCGAGCGGCAAGGCGGGCGGTGCGGCAACGGGCGGAGCGGCGGCGGGCATGGCGGCGGACATGGCCGGCATCGTAGCGACAAAGCGCTCAACCCTCCTTAAGTAAATCAAACGTTTGATTTCTTTCGTGGTTTAATCCGGCCTATGAGCGCCACCGCCCTCCAGGTCATTTCCTCCGCGCGGGCGCCGCGCAGCGACGGCGTCGAGGCACGCCAGCGCCTGCTCTACGCCGCCCTCGCGCTGTTCGCGGCCAAGGGCTACGCCAAGACCTCCACGCGCGAGATCGCACGCTCGGCCGGCGTCAACATTTCGGCCATCAGCTACTACTTCGGCGACAAGGCCGGGCTCTATGCCGCCACCTTCGGCGAGCCGATGGGCGGCACCGCGGGCGACTTCGTCTCGGTCTACAGCGCGCCCGAGTTGTCCATCGAAGAGGCGCTGCACATCTATTACAGCCGCATGATCGAGCCGCTCAAGCAGGGCGAGATCGTGCGCCAGTGCATCCAGCTGCACTTGCGCGAAATGCTCGAGCCCACGAGCCTGTGGGCCAAGGAGATGGAGCGCGACATCAAGGCGCCGCACCAGGCGATCGCGGGTGTGCTGTGCCGGCATCTCGGCCTGGCGCGGCCCGACGATGACGTGCACCGCCTCACCTTCGCGATCACGGGCCTCGCGATGCAGCTGTTCGTGAGCCAGGACCTGATCGACGCGATCCGGCCGTCGCTGCTCAACACGCCGCGCAGTGTCGATGCCTGGGCCGAGCGCCTCACGGGCTACGCGATCACGCTCGTCGAGGCCGAGGTCCTGCGCCGCAAGAACGCCGCCGCGAAACCCGCGGCCACCGCCGTCCGATCCGGGAGAAAGAAAAAATGAGAAAAAGACTTCGATCCATCGCCGCCGCCGTCTGCGTGCCGGTGCTGCTGGCCGGCTGCGGCTTCGCGCGCCCGCCCGCCGCGGTCGAGGCGCCGCTGCCGGCGCAATGGCATGCGCCGCTGCCGCATGGTGGGTCGCTCGCATCGCTGGCCGAGTGGTGGCGCCAGCTCGACGATCCGCTGCTCGACGAGCTCATCGCCGCAGCCGAAGCCGCGAGCCCGAATGTGGCGAGCGCGGCGGCCCGCGTGGCCGAGGCGCGCT
>CAMLCW010000155.1 GCA_946478645.1 uncultured Variovorax sp. | reverse complement strand
CCTCCACGATGTTACTCGCTAGTACCTGAAACTAGTGCGTCTACCAATTCCGCCATCTGGGCCCACATAACTGCCGAAGCAGTTATGTTTTGAATTTCAGGAAAGAGAGAATCATATCAAAAATAATGGCCACTCCAGCGGTCTGCTGGATGAATTTGAAGGAACCGTTCAAGGGCATCGCGACGGACACGGTTTCGTGCAGCGCGACGACGGCGAAGCCGACATCTATCTGCCCCCGAACGAGATGCGCGCGGTGCTGCACAAGGACCGCGTCAAGGCACGCGTGGTGCGCCAGGATCGCCGCGGTCGCCCCGAGGGGCGCGTGGTCGAGATCGTCGAGCGTCCGGAGCAGCCGATCATCGGCCGCCTGCTGCACGAAGGCGGCGTCTGGCTCGTCGCGCCCGAGGACAAGCGCTACGGCCAGGACGTCCTGATCCCGAAGGGCGCGACCGGGCATGCCAAGGTCGGGCAGGTGGTGGTGGTCCAGCTCACCGAGCCGCCCGCCCTGTTCGGGCAGCCCGTGGGCCGCGTGAAGGAAGTGCTCGGCGAGATCGACGATCCCGGCATGGAGATCGAGATCGCGGTGCGCAAGTACGGCGTGCCGCACGAGTTCTCCGACGCCTGCCTGGCCGAAGCCAAGGCGCTACCCGAGAAGGTGCGGCCTGCGGACAAGAAGGGCCGTGTCGACCTGACCGACGTGCCGCTCGTCACGATCGACGGCGAGGATGCCCGCGACTTCGACGATGCGGTGTACTGCGAGCCCGCCAAGGTCGGCCGCGGCAAGGGCTGGCGGCTGCTCGTCGCCATTGCCGACGTCAGTGCCTATGTGCGCACCGGCTCGCCAATCGACATCGACGCCTACGACCGCGCGACCAGCGTGTACTTCCCGCGCCGCGTCATTCCGATGCTGCCGGAGAAGCTCTCGAACGGCCTCTGCTCGCTGAACCCCGAAGTCGAGCGCCTGTGCATGGTGTGCGACATGCTCGTGGCGGCGGACGGCGAGATCTACGCCTACCAGTTCTATCCGGCCGTGATGTTCAGCCATGCGCGCTTCACCTATACCGAGGTGGCCGCGATCCTCGGCAACACGCGCGGCCCCGAGGCGGCCAAGCGCAAGGACCGCGTGAAGGACCTGCTGAACCTGGCCGACGTCTACAAGGCCCTGCTGAAGCAGCGCAGCAAGCGCGGTGCGGTCGACTTCGAGACGACCGAGACGCAGATCATCTGCGACGACGCGGGCCGCATCGAGAAGATCGTGCCGCGCACGCGCAACGAGGCGCACCGGCTGATCGAGGAGGCCATGCTCGCGGCCAACGTGTGCAGCGCCGACTTCATCGCCGAGGGCAAGCACCCGGGCCTGTACCGCGTGCACGAAGGCCCCACGCCCGAGAAGAAGGAGATCCTGCGCGGCTACCTGAAGGCCATGGGTGTCGGGCTGAGCATCACCGACGATCCGAGGCCGGGCGAGTTCCAGGCGATCGCCGAAGCCACGAAGGACCGGCCCGACGCGCAGCAGATTCACACCATGCTGCTGCGCTCGATGCAGCAGGCCATCTACACGCCGTTCAACAGCGGCCACTTCGGCCTGGCCTACGAGGCCTACACGCACTTCACGAGCCCGATCCGTCGCTATCCCGACCTGCTCGTGCACCGGGTGATCAAGGCCATCCTCGGCAATGCGCGCTACCAGCTGCCGATGCTGCCGACGCCGGGCGAGGCCCATGCCAAGCTCGCCAAGCGGCTCGCGTCGCGCGTCAAGGCGCCCACGACCAAGCCGCAGAAGGCCGCGATCGCACCGACCAAGGAAGTGCTCGCGTGGGAGGCCGCGGGCCTGCATTGCAGCGCCAACGAGCGCCGTGCCGACGAGGCGAGCCGCGACGTCGAGGCCTGGCTCAAGTGCAAGTACATGCGCGAGCATCTCGGCGAGGAGTACGGCGGCGTGGTCACGGCGGCCACCACCTTCGGCATCTTCGTGACGCTCGACGCGATGTATGTCGAGGGGCTGGTGCACATCACCGAGCTCGGCGGCGAGTACTTCAAGTTCGACGAGATGCGCCAGGAACTGCGCGGCGAGCGCACCGGCATCCGCTACGCCATCGGCACCCGCGTGCGGGTGCAGGTGAGCCGCGTCGACCTCGACGGGCGCAAGATCGACTTCCGCCTCGTGCGCGAGGGCGAGGACCTCACGTCGCGCGCGATGAAGGACAAGGGTGTCGGCGCTGCTGGCGTGCCGGTGAAGGCGTCGTCCAAGCGCAGTTCGCGCCACAAGGCCGAAGCCGCGGCGGCCGAGCCGCGCAGCGAGCGCGGTGCCGTCTCGGCGGCGGCGCTGGAACCGCAGTCGGCGATGCAGGCGTTCAAGTCCGCGGTCAAGAAGGCCGCCAACAAGATGAAAGGGCGCAAGCCGCGCCGCGCCTGACGCTATAAACGGGCTACCTCACAGACAAGCTGAACAGGAGACACAGAGCATGAGCGTTGAGAACAACAAGGGCCGCATCGCGATCGTCACGGGCGCCGGCACCGGCATCGGCCGCGCGGCGGCGCTGGCGCTGCTGGGCGACGGCTGGAGCGTGGCGCTCGCGGGGCGCCGCCTCGAGCCGCTCGAGCAGGTGGCGGAGGAGTCGGGTGCAGGTGCGCGCGCCTTCGCGGTGCCGACCGACGTGGCCAATCCCGATTCGGTGCAGGCGCTGTTCGCCGCGACGGTGGAACGCTTCGGTCGCGTCGACCTGCTGTTCAACAACGCGGGCGTGGGCAACCCGCCCGGTGCCTTCGAGGACTGGACGCCCGAGCAATGGCGCGGCGTGGTCGACATCAACCTGAGCGGGATGTTCTTCTGCATTCAGCAGGCGTTCCGCACCATGAAGGCGCAGACGCCGCGCGGTGGCCGCATCATCAACAACGGATCGATCTCGGCCACCGCGCCGCGGCCGAACTCGGCGGCCTACACGGCCACCAAGCACGCTGTCGAAGGCCTCACCAAGACCGCCTCGCTCGACGGTCGGAAGCACGACATCGCGGTCGGCCAGATCGACGTGGGAAACGCCATGACCGAACTGGCCGCGCGCATGGCCAAGGGCGTGCCGCAGGCCAACGGCGAACTCGCGATCGAGCCGCTGATGGACGTGAAGATCGTGGGGCAGTCGGTGCTCTACATGGCGAACCTGCCGCTGGAAGCCAACGTGCTGTTCCACACCGTCATGGCCACGAAGATGCCCTTCGTCGGGCGCGGCTAGACGCTCCCGCGCGCCAGTGCGCCTGCCGTCAAGGCGGGCGCGCCGGCGGGCCAGGTGTCCGCCACCTGGCCGTGGCGCCATACCGACGCGCAGGCCGCCTCGAAGGCCGGCCGGCCCGAAGCCAGCGCCGCACCGATCATTCCGGCAAGCACGTCGCCGGTACCCGCTGTGGCCAGGCGCGCATTGCCGGTCGGGTTGACGACCGGCACCGCGCCGTCTTCGGCGACCACCGTGCCGGAGCCCTTGAGAACCATCACCACGCCGAAGCGCGAAGCGAGCTCGCGCCCCGCCGCGAACCGGTCGCGCTGGACGTCGCCCACGCTGCATCCGAGCAGCCGCGCTGCCTCGAGCGGATGCGGGGTCAGCACCGTAGCCCGGCCGCGGCGGCGCCGGCGCGAGAGCTGTACCTGCAGACTGCGGTCGGCTGCCAGCGCATTGAGCGCATCCGCGTCGAGCACCAGCGTGGCCGCGGTGGCGAGCACACGCGGCAGCAGCGCGCGCACGGCGGTGCCGCCGCCGCAGCCGCACACCGCAGCCATGGCGGAAAGATCGAGGGCGGCGGCCTCGCGCAGCATCAGTTCGGGCTGCAGCGCGGCGACCGGCGCGGCGTTCGCGTCGAGCAGGCCGAGGTAGACGCGGCCGGCGCCGGCGTGCAGCGCCGCGGTGGCGGCCAGCAGCGCGGCCCCCGCCATGCCGGGCGCACCGCCGATCACCGCCACGTCGCCCTGGCTGCCCTTGTGCGAGGCATGCGGGCGCGGGCGGGTCGCGGGCGCACCCGCGAGCCGCGCCGCCGGCCTTTCATCGGCGCGGCCGCAGCCCAGGTCGTCGAACCAGATGCTGCCGCAGGCATCGCGGCCCTGCGCCGTGAAGAGGCCGGGCTTGAGCGTCAGGAGGCTCAGGCAGTGGCGCGGCGATGCGGCGGCGTCGATGGCCCGGCCGGCGGCGCGATGCAGCACGCCGGTGTCGGCGTCGAGGCCGGAGGGCACGTCGATGCTCAAGGTGGGGGCTGCCGCTGCATGCATGCGCTGCAGCCACTCGGCCATGCGGCCTTCGGGTGGGCGTGTCGATCCGATGCCGAGCAGGGCGTCGATCGCGAGATCGTGCGCAGGCGGCGGTGCCGGGGCGATCTCGACGCCGGCCTCGCGCGCGCGCCGAAGCGACGCCTGGGCATCCGGCGGGAGCCGGGCTTCCTCGCCCTCGAAGGTGACGACCGGCGCGAAGCCGCGCTGGCGCAGCCGGGCCGCGGCTTCGAAACCGTCGCCGCCATTGTTGCCCGGTCCGCAAGCAAGCCAGATGGTGCGCGCATGGGGTGCGATGGCCATGGCCAGCCTTGCGGCGGACAGTCCGGCACGCTGCATCAGTGCGTGGGCGGGAAGCGCCTGGGCGGCGCGCTTTTCAATCCGGCGCGTTGACGCGCGGTCGAAGAGGTCTGCGACAGTGTCCGGCGTGATGCGCTGCATGGGCCGATTCTGCGCGACCTGCCGCACGTTCAGGCGTTCAGGCGTGAAGGTGCAGCCGCTCGATGCCGAGGCCTTCGAGATCGACACCGGCATCGCGCCCGCCGATCAGGTCGGCCACCACGCGGGCGCTGCCGCACGAGAGGGCCCAGCCGCTCGAACCGTGGCCCAGGTTGAGCCAGACGCCCGGAATGCCGCTCGCGCCAAGCACCGGCGGGCCATCGGGTAGCATCGGGCGCGCGCCTTTCCATTGCTGCACGCCCGACTGCAGCGTGGCGGCGCCGGGAAACCAGTCGTGCAGCACCTTGTAGAGCGTCTGTACCGCGGCGGGATTCATGCGGCCCAGCGTGCCGCCGATCTCGGCGCTGCCGGCCACGCGCACCCGCTGTCCGAGGCGCGAGATGGCGACCTTGTAGCGCTCGTCCATCACCGCGCTGCGCGGCGCATTGAGCGATTCGCGGATCGGCGCGCTGATGGAGTGGCCGTACACCGGCGCCAGCGGAATCCGCAGGCCGAGCGGGCGCAGCAGCGTGGCCGAGGCAAGGCCGGCGCAGACGACCACGGCATCGAAGTGCAGCGGCGGCGAGCCGCTCGCGAGCGCGACGGAGGTGGGCGCGGCGCGGCTCAGCGGTGCGATGTCGCAGTTGAAGTGAAACTGGGCGCCGAGCGCTTCGGCCTCCCACTTGAGCAACAGCGCGAACTGCCGGCAGTTGGCCACCTCGTCATCGGGCAGGTGGATGGCGCCGGCCAAAGCGGTGTCGGCGCTGAGCGCGGGCTCGATGCGGCGGGCTTCGTCGGCGTCGACTTCGCGGAACACGCTGCCGGCCGCGCGCAGCACCTCGAGGCCAGGCTGGACCAGCTTCTTCTCGCGCTTGGAGCGCAGCAGCACCAGGTAGCCGTCGCTGCGTTCGTAGCTCAGTTCGCGCGCCTCGGTCACCTCGTGCAGCCGCGTGCGGCTGTAGAACGCCAGGCGCTGCATGCGGGCGCGGTTGGCCAGATAGGTCTCGAGCTTGCAGGCCTTCTGCCAGCGCGCCATCCAGCCGAGGTCCCGGGTGCCAAGCGGCCAGCGCAGCTTGATGGCGCCGTGCGACGAAAGAAGCGAGCGCAACACCTTGGCGCGCATGCCCGGCGCGGCCCAGGGCGTGACGTAGCCCGGCGCAACCACGCCGGCATTCGCGAAGCTGGCTTCCTCGGCGGCGGCGCCGCGGCGCTCGAACACGGCCACTTCGTGGCCATCTGACGCCAGTTCCCAGGCGGTGGTGACGCCGATGATGCCGGCGCCCACGATCGCGATTTTCATTGAATGATGGAATAAGAAGAGAGAGGGCGCGCGTTGCCCGACTGCGCGAGCCTACCGCGCCTGCAGCGCCTGTTCCGTCCGGAGGGCAATCGCCAGCACGGCGTCGTCGTGCATCGCCGCATGCCAGAGCATCAGGCCGGCCGGCAGTTCGCCCGCGGCGTGGCAGGGCAGCGATATCGCGCAGCCGTCGAGCATATTGACGATCGACGGATTGCGCAGCAGCAGCGCATTGACGCGGAAGAACGCGTCGTCCCGCTCGGCGCCGGGCGCCACGCTCGCGATGCTCGGTGCCGTGATCGGCACCGTGGGCGACAGCACGGCGTCGAAGCCCGCCAGCGCCGCTTCGACGCGCGCGATCCAGTCGCGCCTCGCATTCACCAGGTCGATGTACTCGTGTGCCTTCATGCCGGCGCCCTTGAGGATGCGCTGGGCGACGCGCGGGTCGTAGCCGGCGCCGCTGCGCTCGAGCAGCAGGCGGTGCCAGGCATACGACTCGGCGGCCGAGAAACCGCCGGTGGCGTTGATGCCCTGCAGCTCCGCGAGTTCGGGCAGGCTGATTTCCTCGATGCGGGCGCCGGCGTCGCGCAGGAGGCGCAACGCAGCGTCGAAGGCGCGGGCCACCGTCGGCTCGACGTCGTCGAAGAACACGTTCTTCACCACCGCGAGCCGGTAGGCGCCCACCGGCGCGGCGCCGCGCGTGACCCGCCGCGCCGCGAGGATCTCGTGCGCGAGGATCGCGTCGCGCACCGAGCGCGTCATGGCGCAGACGGTGTCGAGCGTGGTCGACAGCGGCAGCGCGCCCTCGGCCGGAACGAGGCGCGCCGTGCTCTTGAACCCCACGATGCCGTTGAGCGCCGCGGGGATGCGGATCGAGCCGCCGGTGTCGGAGCCCAGGCCGATGAAGGCGGCGCCGGTGGCGACCGAGACCGCGGCGCCCGAGGACGATCCCCCGGGGATGCGGGGTGTGGCCGGATCGGCCGCATTGGCGGGCGTGCCGTGGTGCGGATTGACCCCCACGCCCGAGAACGCGAACTCGGTCATGTTGGTGCGGCCCGTGAGCACGCCGCCGGCGGCCCGCAGCCGCGCCACGGCCACCGAATCGGTCTTTGCCGCCGGTGCGTGCGCGAGCACCACCGAACCGGCCGGCGTGGGCTGTCCCTCGACGTCGAACAGATCCTTCGCGGTGAAGGCGAGGCCCGCGAGGCGGCTCGCCGGGGCGGCGCCGGCGACGTCGCGGCGGGCCTCGTCGAACATGGTGCGGGTGAAGACGTGGCGGCAGGCCGGCGTGTCGGAGATGCCGATGGCGCGCTCCAGTTCGGTGCGTGCATCGGTGCCACCGGCCAGGATTTCGAGGCGGGTGGCGTGAAGATCGTTCATGGGTTGTGAAAGGACGTGGTCTGCGTTCCGAGGGGCGGCGGCAAGGTGGGCGTGCTATACTCTTTGGGTTTCGCTGATCGCGTGGCGGGCTTTTTTGCCAACTATTGCCGCAGCAGCCAGACACATTCGCAAACCGGCCCATTCAAGGTGTTGCGGCTCCGCCCAAACAAAGGCTGGAGACGCAAAACGGGCTGGATTTTAGACCCAACCTTTGGAGTAATTTCAATGTCGACCACCATGCGCGAAATGCTGGAAGCCGGTGTCCACTTCGGTCACCAGACCCGCTTCTGGAACCCCAAGATGGCACCGTTCATCTTCGGCCATCGCAACAAGATTCACATCATCAACCTGGAAAAGTCGCTTCCGATGTTCCAGGACGCGATGAAGTACGCCAAGCAGCTCACCGCCAACCGCGGCACGATCCTGATGGTCGGCACCAAGCGCCAGGCCCGCGAGATCGTGGCTGCCGAAGCCCGCCGCGCCGGCGTGCCCTATGTCGACACCCGCTGGCTCGGCGGCATGCTGACCAACTTCAAGACCGTCAAGACCTCGATCAAGCGCCTGAAGGACATGAAGGCCCAGCAGGAAGCCGGTCTCGACAGCCTGAGCAAGAAGGAGCAACTCACCTTCTCGCGTGAAATCGAGAAGCTCGAGAAGGACATCGGCGGCATCCAGGACATGACCGCGCTGCCCGACGCCATCTTCGTGATCGATGTGGGCTTCCACAAGATCGCCGTGGCCGAAGCCAAGAAGCTCGGCATCCCGCTGATCGGCGTGGTCGACTCCAACCACTCGCCCGAAGGCATCGACTACGTGATCCCCGGCAACGACGACTCGTCGAAGGCCGTGGTGCTCTACGCCCGCGGCATTGCCGACGCGATCATCGAAGGCCGCAACAGCGCCACCGGTGACGTGGTCAAGGCCATCGCCGAAGGCAGCGACGAATTCGTTGAAGTCGAAGAGGGTGCCTCGGCCTGATCGAGGCCCGCGCGCGCCTGAAGAAGGGGCTTTGGTGCCCCTTTTTTTTAATCTGATTTTTTGGACACGGAGATAGAACAATGGCTGCAATCACCGCAAGCATGGTCGGCGAACTTCGCGCGAAGACCGATGCGCCCATGATGGAATGCAAGAAGGCCCTCACCGAAGCAGAGGGCAACATGGAGAAGGCCGAAGAGCTGCTGCGCATCAAGCTCGGCAACAAGGCCGGCAAGGCATCGGGCCGCATCACCGCTGAAGGCGTGGTCACCGCATTCGTCGAGGGCGACAAGGGCGGCATGATCGAGATCAACTGCGAGACCGACTTCGTCACCAAGAACGACAGCTTCCTGGCCATGGCCAACGCCGCTGCCATGCTGGTCGCCAAGAACAATCCCGCCGACATCGCGGCACTGGGTGCGCTGGCCTACGAGCAGGACGGCTTCGGCCCCACGCTCGAAGACGTGCGCAAGGGCCTGATCGGCAAGATCGGCGAGAACATGAGCTTCCGCCGCTTCAAGCATTTCTCGGGCAACGGCAAGCTGGCGTCGTACCTGCACGGCACGCGCATCGGCGTGATGGTCGAGTTCGAAGGCGACGACACCTCGGCCAAGGACGTGGCCATGCACATCGCTGCCATGAAGCCGGTCGCGATCTCGGCCGCCGACGTGCCGGCCGACCTGATCGAGAAAGAGCGTGCCGTGGCCGCAGGCAAGGCCGAGGAAGACCGCAAGACGGCCGAGGCCGAAGGCAAGAAGCCGCAGCCTGCCGACATCGTTGCGAAGCGCATCGAAGGCGGCGTGCAGAAGTACCTCAAGGAAGTCTCGCTGCACAACCAGGCTTTCGTGAAGAACGACAAGCAGACCGTCGAGCAGATGCTGAAGGCCGCCAACACCACGATCAAGGGCTTCACGCTCTACGTGGTCGGCGAAGGCATCGAAAAGAAGGTCGACGACTTCGCGGCCGAAGTGGCTGCCCAGGTCGCCGCCGCCAAAGCCGGCGCGTAAAACTGTTACGCCCTGAAGCGACGGCCTGCGCCTGTGCGCCGTCGCTTTTTCATCGCCCCGTTCTACACTCGTCCCGCCAATTCAACCCAAGGAAAATGCCCATGTCCGATGCCCGCCCAGCCCACAAGCGAATCTTGTTGAAGCTGTCGGGTGAGGCATTGATGGGGGACGATGCCTTTGGTATTAACCGTGCCACCATCGTGCGCATGGTCGAGGAGGTGGCCGAGGTCGTGAACATGGGCGTCGAGGTCGCGGTCGTGATCGGCGGCGGCAACATCTTCCGCGGTGTCGCGGGAGGCTCCGTGGGCATGGACCGTGCCACGGCCGACTACATGGGCATGCTGGCCACGGTGATGAACTCGCTGGCGCTGGCCGATGCCATGAACAAGCAGGGCCTGGTGGCGCGTGTGATGTCCGCCATCGCGATCGAGCAGGTGGTCGAGCCCTACGTCCGGCCCAAGGCGCTGCAGTACCTCGAAGAGGGCAAGGTCGTGGTCTTTGCCGCCGGAACGGGCAATCCGTTCTTCACGACCGACACAGCCGCTGCGCTGCGCGGGGCCGAGATCGGCGCCGAGCTGGTGCTCAAGGCGACCAAGGTCGACGGCGTCTACAGCGCCGACCCCAAGACCCATCCGGACGCGACGCGTTATTCGACACTGACTTTCGACCAGGCGATCGCGCAAAATCTGGGCATCATGGACGCCACGGCCTTCGCGCTGTGCCGCGACCAGAAACTGCCGATCAAGGTGTTCTCGATCTTCAAGAACGGCGCGCTCAAGCGTGTCGTCATGGGCGAGGACGAGGGCACGCTGGTGCATGCCTGAGGAGTAAATTGAGATGACCACCCCGACCATTGCCGAAATCCGCAATGCGACCGACGCCAAGATGAACCAGTCGCTCGCCGCGTTCCAGAACAACCTCACGAAGATCCGTACCGGCCGCGCCAACCCGGCGCTGCTCGACTCGATCCATGTCGAGTACTACGGCTCGCAGGTGCCGTTGAGCCAGGTGGCCAACGTGTCGGTGCTCGACTCGCGCACGATCAGCGTCCAGCCCTGGGAAAAGGGCATGGGCGCCAAGATCGAGAAGGCCATCCGCGAAAGCGACCTGGGCCTGAACCCTGCGTCGATGGGCGACCTGATCCGCGTGCCGCTGCCCGCCATGAGCGAGGAGCGCCGCCGCGAGATGACCAAGCTGGTCCGCAACGAAGGCGAAAGCGCCAAGATCGCGACGCGCAACCTGCGCCGCGACGCGAACGAATCGGTCAAGAAGCTGGTGAAGGAGAAGCTCGCCTCCGAAGACGAGCAGAAGCGCGCCGAAGCCGAGATCCAGAAGGTCACCGACCGCCACATCGCGGAAATCGACCGCCTGGTCGCGGCCAAGGAAGCGGAGATCATGGCCGTTTGAGGCTGCGCATGGCTTCCCCCTCGCTGCAGATTCCCCGCCACATTGCCATCGTCATGGATGGCAACGGCCGGTGGGCCACGCGGCGCTTCCTGCCCCGTGTGGCAGGCCACAAGCAGGGCGTCGAATCGCTGCGCCGCTGCGTGAAGGCCTGCGTCGACCGCGGCGTCGGCATTCTCACGGTGTTCGCGTTCTCGTCGGAGAACTGGAACCGGCCGCCCGAGGAGGTCTCGGGGCTGATGGAAATCATGGTCGGTGCGCTCGCGCGCGAGGTGCCCAAGCTCAGCCGCGACGGCGTGCGCCTGCATTTCGTCGGCGAACGCGCAGGCCTTTCCAGGAAGATGGTGCAGGGCCTGGTCGACGCCGAGGAAAGCACTGCGCAGAACACCAAGCTGATCCTCAACATCTGCTTCAACTATGGCGGCCGCTGGGACATCGCCCGCGCCGCCGCGCGCCTGGCGGAGCAGGGCGAGGCGCTGACCGAGGCCAACCTCGACCGCGCCATGGCGCTCGCTCACGTGCCCGACCCCGACTTGCTGATCCGCACCGGCGGCGAACAGCGGCTGTCGAACTTTTTGCTGTGGCAAAGCGCCTATGCCGAGTTGTTCTTCAGCAGCAAGCTCTGGCCCGAATTCGACGA
>CAMLCW010000154.1 GCA_946478645.1 uncultured Variovorax sp. | reverse complement strand
CGGGCACGCCGCTCGGCCGCATGCTGAACGCGGTGCGCGACAACCCCGAGCGCGTGGAGTTCATCGGCTACAACACGCAGCGCGTGCGCTACATCGCGTTCATCATCGCCGGCTTCTTCGCCGGCATCGGTGGCGGGCTGGCATCGATCAACTTCGAGATCGTGAACGCGGCCGACAGCCTGAGCGCGATCCGCTCGGGCGGCTACCTGCTGTTCACCTTCCTGGGCGGCGCGGTGTTCTTCTTCGGGCCGATCATCGGTGCAGTGCTGCTGGTCTTCGCCTCGATCCTGCTGTCGGAACTGTCGAAGGCGTGGCAGCTCTACTTCGGCCTGGTATTCGTCTTCATGGTGATGTTCGCGCCGGGCGGCATCGCGAGCCTGGTGATGATGAACCTGCGCGTGGCCAAGTTCGGCAAGTTCGGCCGCCTCTGGCTGCTCTACGTCGCGCTGGCCGTAGCGCTGGTGCCGGTGGTCGTGGGCGCAGCGGCGCTGATCGAGATGATCTACCACATCCAGCTGAATTCGGCGCTGGGCCCCGAACTGCGGTTCTTCGGCACCACGCTCGACACTTCGGGCATGGCGAGCTGGCTCGGTGCCGCGGCCATCCTCGCGATCGGCCTTGCCGCGCTTGAGGTGGCGCGCCGCCGGTTCGTGCGCGTCTGGGGCAAGGCGCAAGAAGAGATCGAAGCAGAAATCAAGCGTCGGGAGGCGGCGTAAATGAGCGCGCAATACGCATTGGAATTGAAGGCGCTGCGCAAGGCCTTCGGCAAGACCGAGATCATCCGCGGCGTGGACCTGGCCGTGAAGGCCGGCGAGCGCATCGCGATCATCGGGCCGAACGGCGCGGGCAAGTCGACGCTGTTCAACCTGATCAGCGGCCGGCTCGCGCCATCGAGCGGCCAGGTGCTGTTGAACGGCCAGCGCATCGACGGCAAGAAGCCGTATGAGATCAACCGGCTCGGCCTGTCGCGCAGCTTCCAGATCACCAACATCTTCCCGAAGCTCAGCGTGTTCGAGAACCTGCGCTGCGGCGTGCTGTGGAGCCTGGGCTACCGCTACACGTTCCTGCGCTTCCTTTCGAACCTCGACGACGCCAATGCGCGCACCGAAGAGCTGCTGCGCCAGATCGGCCTCGAGCGCAAGCGCGACGTGCAGGCGGTGAACCTCACCTATGCCGAGCAGCGCGCGCTCGAGATCGGCGTGACCATCGCGGGCGGCGCCAACGTGATCCTGCTCGACGAGCCCACGGCCGGCATGAGCAAGACAGAGACCGCGCATTTCATCTCGCTGATCAAGCACGTCACCACGGGCAAGACGCTGCTCACCGTGGAGCACGACATGGGCGTGGTCTTCGGGCTGGCCGACAAGATCGCGGTGGTGGTCTATGGCGAGGTGCTCGCCTTCGACACCCCGGACGCCGTGCGTGCGAACGCGCGCGTGCAGGAGGCCTACCTGGGTTCGACCATCGCCGATGCACAGGCGGGACACTGACACCGGACATCATGCTGAAGCTTCACGACATCCACGCCTACTACGGCAAGAGCCATGTGCTGCATGGCGTTTCGTTCCACGTCGGGCCCGGCGAGATCGTGGCCCTGCTCGGGCGCAACGGCTCGGGCCGCTCCACCACCGCGAAGGCCATCATGGGCCTGGTGCATGCCGAGGGCACGCTGCGCTGGAAGGACAAGGACATCCTGCGCAAGAAGGCCTACGAGATCGCCCACATGGGCATCGGCTACGTGCCCGAGAACCGCGACATCTTCCCGCGGCTCACGGTGCACCAAAACCTGCTGCTGGGGCAGAAGGGGTCGGGCAAGGGCAGCCGCTGGTCGTTCGACGACATGTACGAGATGTTCCCGCGCCTGAAGGAACGCCAACACACCGAGGCCGGCGTGCTCTCGGGCGGGGAGCAGCAGATGCTCACCCTGTGCCGCACGCTCATGGGCGACCCCGACCTGATCATCATCGACGAGCCCACCGAGGGCCTCGCGCCCAAGATCGTCGAGCTGGTGGCGCAGTACCTGAAGACGCTCAAGGACAAGGGCGTCTCGGTGCTGCTGATCGAGCAGAAGCTCACCATCGCGATGCAGATCTCCGACCGTGCGCTCGTCATGGGCCACGGCAGCATCGTGTTCGACGGCACGCCCGACAGCCTGCGCGCCGATGCGTCGATCCGCAAGGAATGGCTGGAAGTCTAGGCCGCCGAGAAAAAAGCGGACTTCCGGACGCAGAGGGCGCAAAGATCACGCAGAGTACGCAAAAGAACAGCCAAATCATTTTTTTTGGTTTCTTTTTTTGCGCCCTCTGCGAAACCTCCGCGTCCTCTGCGTCCGGTTCCCGCTTCCGCTCCCGCATCCCCCTTGTCCCAACAGCGACTGCGTGCCATTGTTGCGCTGCGCCAAAAGCCTAAAATCCCGCGGAAAAGAACACTCGTGCTTTTTCGTACTTTTCTTCTCACACCAAGGAACGCAGCATGACGGCTGAATACAAAGTGCTCGGCGATGTCGCCGTGATCACCATGACCAATCCCCCGGTCAACGGTCTCGGTTTCTCGACCCGCATCGGCATCACCGATGGGCTGTCGAAGGCCAACGCCGACGACGCCGTCAAGGCGATCGTCATCACGGGCGCCGGCAAGGCGTTCTCGGGCGGTGCGGACATCAAGGAATTCGGCACGCCCAAGGCGCTGCAGGAGCCGAACCTGCTGAGCGTGATCCTCGCGCTCGAGGCCTCGGCCAAGCCCATCGTCGCTGCGATCCACTCGGTGTGCATGGGCGGCGGCCTGGAGCTCGCACTCGGCTGCCATTACCGCATTGCCGCACCGGGCACCAGCATTGCGCTGCCCGAAGTCAAGCTCGGCCTGATCCCCGGCGCCGGCGGCACGCAGCGCCTGCCGCGCGTGCTCGGCGTCGAGACCGCGCTCAACATGATCGTGAGCGGCGAGCCCGTGAAGAGCGAAGTGCTCGCCTCGCTGCCGGGCCAGAAGCTGTTCGACCGGCTCTCGGCCTCGGCCGAATCGGTTTTCGAGGAGGCCGTGGCTTTCGCGAAGTCGGTGGCCGGCAAGGACGGCGAGCTGCCGCTGGTGCGCAACCTGCCGTGCAAGCATCCGCAGGGCGACGCGTACTTCCAGTTCACGCGCAACATGGTCGGCGGCATGTCGAAGAACTACCCCGCGCCGCTCAAGTGCATCGACGCGGTGCAGTCGGCCACCAAGATGAAGTTCGACGACGGCATGGCCGAGGAGCGACGCATCTTCACCGCGCTGATGTTCACGCCCGAGTCGCTGTCGCTGCGCCACCTGTTCATGGCCGAGCGCGCCGCCTCCAAGATCCCCGACGTGCCCGAGGACACGCCCAAGCGCGAGATCAAGTCCGTCGGCGTGATCGGCGCCGGCACCATGGGCGGCGGCATCTCGATGAACTTCCTGAACGCGGGCATCCCGGTGAAGATCCTCGAGATGAAGCAGGAGGCGCTCGACCGCGGCATCGCCACGATCCGCAAGAACTACGAAGGCCAGATCAAGAAGGGCAAGCTCAAGCAGGACAAGTACGACCAGCGCATGGCGCTCTTGAGCACCACGCTCGACTACGCCGACCTGAAGGACTGCGACCTCATCATCGAAGCCGTGTTCGAGGAACTCGGCGTGAAGGAAAAGGTTTTCAAGCAGCTCGACGAGGTGGCCAAGCAGGGCGCGATCCTCGCGTCGAACACCTCCACGCTCGACGTCGACAAGATCGCGGCGTTCACCAAGCGGCCGCAGGACGTGGTCGGCATGCACTTCTTCAGCCCGGCCAACGTGATGAAGCTGCTCGAAGTGGTGCGCGGCAAGGAAACGGCCAAGGACGTGCTCGCCACGGTGATGGCGATCGCCAAGAAGATCCGCAAGACCGCAGTGGTCTCGGGCGTGTGCGACGGCTTCATCGGCAACCGCATGATCGAGCAGTACTCGCGCCAGGCCGGCTTCCTGCTCGATGAAGGCGCCACGCCGCAGCAGGTCGACCGCGCGATCGAGAAGTTCGGTTTCGCGATGGGCCCGTTCCGCATGGGCGACCTCGCGGGCAACGACATCGGCTGGGCCATCCGCAAGCGCCGCGCGGTCGAGCGTGCCGACATGAAGTACAGCCGCACCGCCGACAAGCTCTGCGAACTGGGCCGCTTCGGCCAGAAGACCGGCGCCGGCTGGTACGACTACAAGCCGGGCAAGCGCGACGCGATCCCGTCGGAGCTCGTCAACAAGATGATCGAAGACCATCGCAAGGAACTCGGCATCACCCCGCGCAAGATCTCCGACGAAGAGATCGTGCAGCGCCTGGTGTATGCGCTCGTCAACGAGGGCGCGCACATCCTCGAAGACGGCATCGCGTCGAAGCCGAGCGACATCGACATGGTGTACCTGACGGGCTACGGCTTTCCCATCTGGCGCGGCGGCCCGATGCACTACGCGTCGCAGGTCGGCCTCTACAACGTGGCCGAGTCCATGAAGCGCTTCGCCAAGAATCCGCGCGACGACGCCGAGTTCTGGCAGCCCGCGCCACTGATCCAGAAGATGGTCGCCGAAGGCAAGTCCTTCCCCTGAGACGCTGCTAGCAAGGGGAACTCGACCGCCCATGTTGAAACGCATCTTCCTGGGGCTGCTGCTGGTGCTCGTGGCATTGGTGGCGGCCGTGGCGGTCAAGACCTGGACCACGCCCTCGCGCCAGCTCGCGGTGGCGCCGGCGCCCAAGCTGTCGATCGACCTGGAGGCCGCCGCAAAGCGGCTCGGGGGCGCGATCCCGATCCGCACCGTGTCGAGCCTCGACGACCCGGCGGCCAACCTGGCCGAGTTCGACCGGCTGCATGGCTACCTCGAACAGCAGTTCCCCAAGGTTCACGCCACGCTCAAGAAGGAAGTGGTGGGCCAGAAGGCGCTGCTCTACACCTGGCCCGGCAGCGATCCCGCGGCCAGGCCGATCGCACTGATGTCGCACCAGGACGTGGTGCCGATCGCACCGGGCACCGAAAAGGCCTGGAGCGTCGATCCCTTCGGCGGCGAGATCAAGGACGGCTTCGTCTGGGGCCGCGGTACGCTCGACAACAAGGGCAACCTGTTCGCGCAGATGGAGGCGATCGAGCTGCTCGTCGCGGGCGGCTTCCAGCCGAGGCAGACCGTCTATCTCGTGATGGGCGACGACGAGGAGGTGAGCGGCCTGCGCGGTGCGCTGCCGATCGCCGAATTGCTCAAGTCGCGCGGCGTGCGGCTCGACTGGGTGCTCGACGAGGGCCTGCTGGTGCTCGACGGCGTGCTGCCCGGGCTCTCGCAGCCGGCCGCGTTGATCGGCCTGGCGGAGAAGGGCTATGCCACTTTCTTCCTGTCGCTCGATACCGCGCCCGGCCACTCGTCGATGCCGCCGGCCCGCAGCGCCATCGGCCGCCTGAGCGCTGCGCTCGCTCGGCTCGAGGCCCATCCGATGCCCGGCGGCATCCGCGGCGTGGCGGGCGAGATGTTCGGCACGCTCGCGCCCGAGATGAGCGGCGTCAATCGCGTGCTGCTGTCGAACCTCTGGCTCACCGAACCGCTCGTGCGCAGCCAGCTCGAGAAGAGCCCCAGCAGCAATGCGATGCTGCGCACCACCACGGCGCTCACCATCGTGCGCGCCGGCAACAAGGACAACGTGCTGCCGGGCCGCGCCGAGGCAGCGGTCAATTTCCGCGTGCTGCCGGGCGACACCCTCGAGAGCGTCGAGGCGCACCTGCGCCGCCAGCTCGGCGACGACGACATCCAGATCAAGCGCTATCCGGGCAATGCCGAGGCCTCGCCGGTGTCGCCGACCGACAGCACCGGCTACCGCGCGATCGCGCAGGCCGTGCGCCAGTCGTTCCCCGACGCGCTGGTCGCGCCGGGCCTCATGACCGCGGCCACCGATTCGCGCCACTTCAGCCTCGTGAGCGACGCGGTGTTCCGCTTCTCGCCCTACCGCATGAAGAGCGAGGACCTCGCGCGCTTCCACGGCAACAACGAACGCCTCGCCATCGCCAACTACGGCGAGATGATCGGCTTCTATCACCAGCTCCTGCGCAACACCAGTGGCGCGCCGGCGCAGTGACAACCCATCCGTTTCCCTTCCATCTTCAAAGGACATCACCATGACCAGCGCCGTCATCGTTTCCACCGCCCGCACGCCGCTCGCCAAGAGCTGGAAGGGTGCCTTCAACATGACGCATGGCGCCACGCTCGGCGGCCATGCGGTGCAGCACGCCATCGCGCGCGCAGGCATCGACGCGGGCGAGGTCGATGACGTGGTGATGGGCTGCGCCACGCCCGAAGGCGCCACCGGCTCCAACATCGCGCGCCAGATCGCGCTGCGCGCGGGCTGCCCGATCACCACTTCGGGCATGACCATCAACCGCTTCTGCTCGTCGGGCCTGCAGACCATCGCCACCGCCTCGCAGCGCATCATCGCGGGCGAGGGCGAGGTGTACGTGGCCGGCGGCGTCGAAAGCATCTCGTGCGTGCAGAACGAAGCCAACAAGCACATGCTGACCGATCCGTGGCTCACCAAGCACAAGCCCGAGATCTACTGGAACATGCTGCAGACGGCCGAGCAGGTCGCCAAGCGCTACAACATCGGCCGCGATGCGATGGACGAGTACGGCGCGGCCAGCCAGCAGCGCGCCACCGCCGCGCTCGAGGCCGGCAAGTTCAAGGACGAGATCGCGCCGATCACTGTGCTGGCCGGCGTGGCCGACCCCGTGATGGGCCTGCGCACCAAGGAAGTCACGGTCGAGAACGACGAGGGCATCCGCCCCGGCACCACCAAGGAAGGCATCAGCGGCATCCGCTCGGCCATGCCCGGCGGCCTGATCTCGGCCGGCAATGCGAGCCAGTTCTCCGACGGCGCCGGCGCCTGCGTGGTGGTCGACGAGAAGTACGCCGAGCGCAAGGGCCTGAAGCCGCTCGGCCGCTTCCTCGGCTTTGCCGTGGCCGGCTGCGAGCCCGACGAGATGGGCATCGGCCCGGTCTTCGCGGTGCCCAAGGTGCTGGCCAAGCTGGGCCTGAAGGTCGGCGACATCGACCTTTGGGAACTCAACGAGGCCTTCGCGGTGCAGGTGATCTACTGCCGCGACAAGCTCGGCATTCCGGCTGACCGCCTGAACGTGAACGGCGGCGCCATCGCCGTGGGCCACCCCTACGGTGTGAGCGGCCAGCGCCTCACCGGCCATGCGCTGATCGAAGGCAAGCGCCGCGGCGCGAAGAAGGTCGTGGTCACGATGTGCATCGGCGGCGGCATGGGTGCTGCGGGCGTGTTCGAGGTGCTCTGAGCCAGGCCCCGGGGCGCTGCGCGCCCCGCAAGAAAAAAAGCCCTTCGGCGCCGCGGCACCGAAGGGCTTTTTGCTTGGGTCTCGCTGCTTACTTGCCGAGTTCGCTCAGGCTGACCGGCTTGATCTTGCCGCCTTCGACGGTCACCACCACCGGGTCGACGATGGTGGCGCCCACGTTGTCGATGCCGCGGAAGTCGCCCGCGTTGTACTTCGGCGGCAGCTTCGCCAGTGCCTCGCCGAGCTTGGCGCGGATCGCGGTGGCGTCCGAGGTGGTGCCCGCGAGCGCCATCGCCCCGGCGAGTGCATGGGTCAGCGTGTAGTTGTATGAAGACTCGGTGGTCGGCTGACGGTCGGCGCCGTAGGCCTTGCTGAAGGCGGCCGAGAAGTTCTTCGCGCCTTCGCGCTCGTCGGTGGAAACGGGCAGCACGCCGACCGAGCCGTTGAGCAGTTCGAGCCCGCCGGTGATCTTGGCCATCTCGTCGACCTTGGCCTGGTCCATCAGGATGAAGCCGCCCTTGAAGCCCAGCTCGCGCGCCTGCTTGGCCACCAGCGCCGTCGGTTCGGACGGACCGCCGATGAACAGCACGTCGGGCTTCTCGGCCAGCACGCGGCTCACGCCGCTGTAGAAGTCGGCCGACTTGTTGTACGACATCGGATTGTTCGACACGATCTCGCCGCCCAGCTTCTTCCAGGCCGGCTCGAACAGGGCAGACCAGGCCTTGGCGTAGTCGTGGTCGGCGGGCAGCATGCCGGCCTTCTTGCCGAACTTCTTCATCTCGTACTTCGAGAAGGGTTCGATGTAGCCCACGAAGCTCGGCGGGATGCGCACCGTGAGTTTGTTGCCGACCTCTGTGATCTTCGGCGTGCTCGAGTACGCCATCACGATGAACTTCTCGCGCTCGTTGAAGGCCTGCATCGCATAGATGCCGCCCGAGTGCGGCACGAACACCGCCGGCACCTTCGACTGCTGCACCAGCCGGCGCGCGTTGATCGCGGACTCGGCCGGCGAGTACTTGTCGTCGAGCGCCACGAGCTCGAGCTTGACCTTCTTGCCCGCGACCGTGAGGCCGGCTTCGTTGATCTCCTTGATGGCCATCTCCATGCCATCGACCACGTTCTTGCCGTAGAGCGCGGCGCCGCCGCTGAGCGGGCCGGTGAAGCCGATCTTGACGGTCTCCTGCGCACTGGCGCCCGCAGCGGCGAAGGTGGCGGCAAGGGCGAGGGCCAGTGGCACGCGTGCGAAGCGGCGGCGAGATGGGGAAGCGTTCATGTCGTTCTGTCTCCTTGTGGTTGGTACACGAAAAAAGGGGGCGGGCGTTCAGGCGCCGATGTAGGCCGCGCGCACGGCCTCGTTGTTGAGCAGCGCCTCGCGGTCGCCCTCCAGCGCGATGCGCCCGCGCTCGATCACGTAGGCGCGGTCGGCAATGGCGAGCGCCGAGTAGGCGTTCTGCTCGGCCAGCAGCACCGTGGTGCCGGCCTGGTTGATGCGGCGGATCACGTCGAACACCTGCTTGACCACCAGCGGCGCCAGGCCGAGCGAGGGCTCGTCGAGCAGCAGCACCTTGGGCCGGCCGAGCATCGCGCGGCCGATCGCGACCATCTGCTGCTGGCCGCCCGAGAGCGAGCCGGCCGGGTCGTTCTGCTTCTGCAGCAGCACCGGGAACAGGCTGAACACCTCTTCGAGCGTGCGGGCGATGCCGGCCTTGTCGCGGCGGTGAACGTAGGCGCCGAGGGTCAGGTTCTTCCGCACCGTCATCTCCGGGAACAGCTTGCGCCCCTCGGGGCAGTGCACCAGCCCGGCCTGCACGATCTGCGCCGGGCGCTTGCCGGTCAGGTCGTGCCCGCCCATGCGGATCGCGCCGCCCGCGGTCTTGTGGATGCCGCTGGCGGCCAGGAAGAGCGAGCTCTTGCCCGCGCCGTTGGCGCCCAGCAGCACCACCAGCTCTCCCTGCTCGGCGTGCAGCGAGATGTTGTCGAGCGCGCGGAAGCTGCCGTACTTGAGCGTGACGCCTTCAAACCGCAGCATGGTCGGCTCCCAGGTAGGCCTCGATCACGTGCGGATCGCGCCGGACTTCGTCGGCCGTGCCCTCGGCGATCTTCTCGCCGTTGTTGAGCACCACGATCTTGTCGGCCAGCTGCATGATCATGTCCATCTTGTGTTCGATCAGGCACACGGTCTTGCCGTGGCGCACGAGCTTGCGGATCAGCTCGGCCAGGCCCACCGTCTCCTCGGGGTTCACGCCGCCGGCGGGTTCGTCGAGCAGCAGCAGTTCGGGGTCGGTCGCGAGCGCCAGCGCGAAGGCCACACGCTTGCGCTCCTCCTGCGTGATGTCCGCGGCGATGCGGTGGGCCACGTGGGCCAGGCCGACGAAGTCGAGCGCCTCCATCGCCTTCTCGCGGCACAGCCGCTCCTCCTCGCGCAGGCGGGCCGTGTTGAGCAGCACGTCCCACAGGTTGGCATGGGTGCGCAGGCGGTGGCCGACGATCAGGTTGTCGAGCACGGTCGCGTTGTCGAACAGGTTCGTGGTCTGGAAGGTCCGGGCCACGCCGAGCCGCGCGATGCGGTCGGGCCGCATGCCGGTGACGTCCCGGCCCTTGAACACGATGCGCCCCGAGGTTGGCGCGTGGGTGCCCGCGATCAGGTTGAAGAAGGTCGTCTTGCCGGCGCCGTTCGGGCCGATGATCGCGGTGATCTGGCCCTCGGCGACGCGGGTCGATACCTGGTCGACCGCGGTCAGGCCGAAGAATTTCTTGGTGAGCGCCTCGATCTCAAGCATGGCCGCGTGCCTCCGACTTGCCGTCCGCGGCCTCGATGCCTCCACCGGCCGCACGCGGCGGCGCCGCCGCGAGGGCGCGCCGCCGCGCCCGGTACTTCAGCCAGGTGCCGACGATGCCGTCGGGCATGAAGATGACCAGCGCGACCAGCACCGGGCCGAACACCAGCATGCGGTAGTCCTGCAGGAACTGCAGGCTTTGCGTCATCCAGGTCACCAGCAGCGTGCCGACCAGCGGCCCCATCAAGGTGCCGATGCCGCCGACCAGCGTGAACATGATCAGGTCGAAGGTGACGACCTCGCTGGCCACGTCCGGCCCGAGGAAGCGCACCTGGCCCGCATAGAGCGCGCCCGCGAAGCCGGCGTAGATCACCGACAGCACGAACGACAGCGTCTTGGTGCGCATCAGGTCGACGCCGAGCGCCTCGGCCAGCATGTCGCCGTTGCGCACCGCCATGAAGGCGCGCCCGAGCAGCGAATTGACGATGCGCGACATCAGGAAGGTGCCCAGCACCAGGAAGGCGAGCGCCAGGTAGTACTGCGCGACCGGCGTCTCGAATTGAAGGCTGCCCACGCCGGTGGGCGCCGGAATGCCCATGATCCCCACCGTGCCGTGGGTGAGGCTTTCCCACTTCTCGATCAGCAGGTACATGATGTAGCTCACGCACAGCGTGAAGATCGAGAAGTAGTGGCCCTTCAGGCGCAGCGACAGCAGGCCGACGAAGTAGCCCAGCACGCCGGTCACCACACCGGCCAGCGCGAAGGCCACCCAGTAGGGCACCGCATAGTCGGTGGTCAGGATGCCCACCGTGTACGCGCCCACGGCCATGAAGGCGCCGTGCGCGAGGTTGAACTGGCCGGTGTAGCCGGTGATCAGGTTCATGCCCAGCGCGGCGAGCGCCATGATGAAGGCGAGCGACACCACCGAGACGATGTAGGTGTCGCTGGCGAACAGCGGGAAGACCAGCGCCACGGCGAGCAGCACGAGCCAGGGCCAGCGGGCGGCGAGCTTGCTCATGCGCGTGCTCCCTTGCCGGTGAACAGGCCCTGCGGCCGGAACGAGAGGATCACCACCAGCAACACGAAGGCGATGATGTCCTTGTAGTCGGTCGAGAAGTAGAAGCCGCCGAAGGCCTCGGCCATGCCGATGATCAGCCCGCCCACGATGGCGCCGGGGAAGCTGCCCATGCCGCCCAGGATGATGATCACGAAGGCCTTGGTAATGACCAGGTTGCCCATCGCCGGATAGATCAGGTTGATCGGCGCATAGAGCATGGCCGCCACGGCCGCCAGCGCGCCCGAGATCGCGAACACCAGCAGCGTGACGCGGCCG
>CAMLCW010000153.1 GCA_946478645.1 uncultured Variovorax sp. | reverse complement strand
GCTCACGCCCAAGAGCGGCGGCATGGAATACGCGCGCGACCTCGCCGAGCAGATGGTGGCGCAGGGCAAGGGCCGGGTGCTCGACCAGTTCGCCAATCCCGACAACCCGCGCATCCACTACGAGACCACCGGCCCCGAGATCTGGGCCGACACCCAGGGCAAGATCACCCATTTCGTGAGCGCGATGGGCACCACGGGCACCATCACCGGCGTCTCGCGCTTCCTGAAGGAGAAGAACCCCGCGGTGCGCATCGTCGGTGCGCAGCCGGCCGAGGGTTCGCGCATTCCGGGCATCCGCAAGTGGCCGGCCGACTACCTGCCCAAGATCTACGACCCGAGCCGGGTCGACGAGGAGATCAGCGTGAGCCAGGACAACGCCGAAGAGATGTGCCGGCGCCTGGCGCGCGAGGAGGGCATCTTCGGCGGCATCTCGGCGGCTGGTGCGCTCTGGGTGGCGCTCGAAGTGGCCAAGACGGTCGAGAACGCCACCATCGTCTTCGTGGTGTGCGACCGCGGCGACCGCTATCTGTCCACCGGCGTGTTCCCGGCCTGATCGCGATGCCACATCCCAAGTTCTGCCAGGCCTGCGCTACCCCGCTCGAATGGATTGCACTGATGGAAGACGGCGGCCCGAAGGAGCGGCTGCGCTGCCCTTCGTGCGGCCACACGCACTGGAACAATCCCACGCCCGTGCTCGCGGCCATCGTCGAGTATCGCGGCCAGGTGCTGCTGGCGCGCAACGCCGCCTGGCCTGCCAAGATGTACGCGCTGATCACGGGCTTCATGGAGGCCGGCGAGACACCCGAAGAAGGCATCTCGCGCGAGGTCAAGGAAGAAACCAACCTCGACGTCAGTGCGACGAAGCTGGTGGGCGTCTACGATTTCCAGCGCATGAACCAGGTCATCATCGCCTACCACGTGGTGGCCGACGGCGACGTGAAGCTCTCGCCCGAGCTGGTGGACTACCGTCTCTACGACCTTCCGGCGCTCAAGTGCTGGCCTGCGGGCACCGGCTATGCGCTGGCCGACTGGCTGCGCACGCGCGGGCACGAGCCGGTGTTCTTCACCGCGGCCGAGAACGAAGAGCGCCGCCGCGGCCTCGATCTTCCGCCCGAGGAGCCCAAGCAACATGCAGATTGATCGCGAACTCGACACGCGCGGGCTGAACTGCCCGCTGCCGATCCTCAAGGCCAAGAAGTCGCTCAACGACATGGCGAGCGGCCAGTTGCTCAAGGTCGTGTCGACCGACCCGGGTTCGCTGCGCGACTTCCAGGCCTTTGCGCGGCAGACCGGCAACGAGCTGGTCGAGCAACAGACGGTCGGCAGCGACTTCATCCACGTGCTGAAGCGGCGCTGACCGCCAAATAGCCGCCAAGAGAGAGGGGCCCCGCGGGGCCCCTTTCCAGTTCAGAGCTCGAGGCTCTTGAGGTATTCGCGGAACTGGCCGCCGACCTCTGGGTGCGCGAGTGCGAGCTCGACCGAGGCCTGCAGGAAGCCTTCCTTGCTGCCGCAGTCGTAGCGCGTGCCCTTGTAGGCATAGGCATAGACCGATTCCTTCTTCATCAGCGCGGCGATGCCGTCGGTGAGCTGGATCTCGCCGCCCGCGCCCTTGGGCTGGTTGCGGATTTCGTCGAACACGCCGGGCGTGAGGATGTAGCGGCCCGCCACACCCAGGCGCGACGGCGCGGCCTCGGGCTTGGGCTTCTCGACCATGCGGTCGACCTTCACGAGGTCGTCGCCGATTGATTCGCCGGCCACGATGCCGTAGCGCTTGACGTGCTCCAGCGGCACTTCCTGCACCGCAAGCAGCGAGGCGCCGAGCTTCTCGAACGCAGCCGTCATCTGCGCGAGCACCGGCTCGCCGTCCGCCGGGCCGACCATCAGGTCGTCGGCCAGCAGCACGGCGAAAGGCTCGTTGCCCACGAGGTGCTCGGCGCAGAGCACCGCATGGCCGAGTCCCAGCATGCGCGGCTGGCGCACGTAGGAGCAGGTCATGTCGTCGGGCATCACCGAACGTGCGATCTCGAGCAGCGCGGTCTTGCCGCTGGCCTCGAGCTGGCTTTCGAGTTCGTAGGCGGTGTCGTAGTGGTCTTCGATGGCACGTTTGTTTCGGCCAGTTACGAAAATCATGTCGCGAATGCCCGCCGCATAGGCTTCCTCAACCGCGTACTGGATGAGTGGCTTGTCGACAACCGGCAGCATTTCCTTGGGCTGCGCCTTGGTGGCGGGCAGGAAGCGGGTGCCGAACCCGGCAACGGGAAATACGGCCTTGCGGATGCGTGTCGAGGGAGTGGGCATGGACAGTTCGGGCGTTTGTTCGTTCAGTTGAAGAAGAAGGTTTACGGTGGAAAAGCAGCACTCAAATGCCGCCTTCGCATGCTAAACCCTGCCCGAATTGACATGTGTCAGCCGAGGCGCACAAGTTGGTCGCGCAAACGCTCCAGCGTGGCGCTGAAATCGGCCAGCCGCTTGCGCTCCTGCTCGATCACCGCGGCCGGCGCCTTCGCCACGAAGGCCTCATTGCCGAGCTTGCCGTTCACCTTCTGGATCTCGCCTTCGACGCGCGCGATCTCCTTGCCGATGCGCAGCTTCTCGGCGGCCTTGTCGATCTCCATGTGCAGGCACAGCCGGGCCGTGCCCACCACCGCGACGGGCGCGGCTTCGGCGGCCGCGGCCCACGAGGCCTCGTCGTCGAAGACCTTCACTTCCTTGAGCTTGGCGAGCGCCTGCAGCACCGGCGCCGCATCGCGCAGGAAGGCCGCGCCTTCGGCATCGTCGGCCACCACGTAGAGCGGCAGGCGCGTCGCGGGCGACACGTTCATCTCGCCGCGCAGCGTGCGGCAGGCGTCCACGAGCGCCTTGAGCCGCGCGACGTGCGCCTCGGCAGCCTCGTCGATCTTGGCCGGCTGGCTCTGCGGATAGGCGGCCACCATGATCGATTCGCCCTCGCGCCCGGCCACCGGCGCCACCTTCTGCCAGAGTTCCTCGGTGATGAACGGGATGATGGGGTGCGCAAGGCGAAGCAGCGCTTCGAGCGTGCGGATCAGCGTGCGGCGCGTGGCGCGCTTCTGCGCGTCGTCGCCGGTCTGGATCTGCACCTTCGCGATCTCGAGGTACCAATCGCAGAACTCGTCCCAGGCGAACTGGTAGATCGCGTTGGCGACGTTGTCGAGCCGGTATTCCTCGAAGCCCTTCGCCACGTCGGCCTCGACGCGCTGCAGCTGCGAGACGATCCAGAAGTCGGCGCGGCTGAACTTCAGGTAGCCGTGCGCAGGGCCGCCCACCGCGCACTCTTCCTTCGTGTGCTCGCGCAGGCCGCAGTCCTGGCCTTCGCAGTTCATCAGCACGAAGCGCGTCGCGTTCCAGAGCTTGTTGCAGAAATTGCGATAGCCCTCGCAGCGCTTGCTGTCGAAGTTGATGTTGCGCCCGAGCGAAGCCAGCGAGGCAAAGGTGAAGCGCAGTGCATCGGCACCGAAGGCGGGGATGCCGTCGGGAAACTCCTTCTGCGTGTTCTTGCGCACCACCGGCGCGGTCTCGGGGCGGCGCAGGCCCTGCGTGCGCTTCTCCAGCAGCTCGGGCAGCGCGATGCCGTCGATCAGGTCGACCGGATCGAGCACGTTGCCCTCGGACTTGCTCATCTTCTTGCCCTGCGCGTCGCGCACCAGGCCGTGCATGTACACGTCGCGGAACGGCACCTTGCCGATGAAATGCTTGGTCATCATGATCATCCGGGCGACCCAGAAGAAGATGATGTCGTAGCCCGTGACCAGCACGCTCGACGGCAGGTACAGCGCGAGGTCCTGCGTCTTCTCGGGCCAGCCGAGCGACGAGAAGGGCACCATCGCCGACGAATACCAGGTGTCGAGCACGTCCTCGTCGCGGCGCAGCGTCTTGCCAGCCGCCTTGGCCTGCGCCTCGGCCTCGTCGTGCGCCACGTACACGTTGCCGTCCTCGTCGTACCAGGCCGGGATCTGGTGGCCCCACCAGAGCTGGCGCGAGATGGTCCAGTCCTGGATGTTCTCCATCCAGTGGTTGTAGGTGTTGACCCAGTTCTCGGGCACAAAGCGCACTTCGCCCGACTTCACCACATCGATCGCTTTCTGCGCGATCGACTGGCCGTCGGCGCCGGGACGCGTCATCGCCACGTACCACTGGTCGGTGAGCATCGGCTCGACCACCGCGCCAGAGCGCGTGCAGCGCGGCACCATCAGCCGGTGCTTCTTGATCTCGACCATGAGGCCGAGCGCCTCAAGGTCGGCCACAACCGCCTTGCGCGCGGCGAAGCGGTCCATGCCGCGGTATTTCTCGGGCGCGTTGTCGTTGACGGTGGCGTCGAGCGTGAGGATGCCGATCACCTCGAGCTTGTGCCGCTGGCCCACCGCGTAGTCGTTGTAGTCGTGCGCGGGCGTGACCTTGACCACGCCGGTGCCGAACTCCTTGTCGACGTAGTCGTCGGCGATCACCGGGATCAGCCGGCCCACCAGCGGCAACCGCACGCGCTGGCCGATCAAGTGCCGGTAGCGCTCGTCCTCGGGGTGCACCATCACGGCCGTGTCGCCGAGCATGGTCTCCGGCCGCGTGGTCGCCACGGTCAGCGTGCCGCTGCCGTCCTCCAGCGGATAGGCGATGTGCCAGAGGAAGCCGTCTTCCTCCTCGCTCTCGACCTCGAGGTCGCTGACCGAGGTCTTGAGCACCGGGTCCCAGTTGCCCAGGCGCTTGCCGCGGTAGATGAGGCCTTCCTGGTAGAGCGCGACGAAGGTCTGCGTCACGACCTTCGAGAGGTCCTCGTCCATCGTGAAGTACTCGCGGCTCCAGTCGACCGTGTCGCCCATGCGGCGCATCTGGCGCGTGATGGTGTTGCCGCTCTTTTCCTTCCACTCCCAGACCTTCGCGACGAAGTTCTTGCGTGCCTCGGCTGGGGTCGGGCCCATCTCGTGGCGGCTGATCTTCTGCTCCTGCAGCTGGCGCTCCACCACGATCTGCGTCGCGATGCCCGCATGGTCGGTGCCCGGCACCCAGAGCGTGTTGTCGCCCTTCATGCGGTGGTAGCGCGTCAGGCTGTCCATGACGGTCTGGTTGAACGCATGGCCCATGTGCAGCGTGCCCGTCACGTTGGGCGGCGGCAGCTGGATCGCGAACGACGGCGCGCCTTCCTTGGGCTGCTGGGTGCCGCGGTAGCCGGCCTTGGCGTAGCCGCGCTTCTCCCACTCCGGGCCCCAGTGCGCCTCGATGGCGGCGGGTTCGAAGGATTTGGACAGGCTTTCGAGGCCGGGCTGGGCGGTGGGGGAGGTGGATTCGCTCATTGCAAATGCAAAACGGCACCCTCGGGTGCCGTTGGTGACAGGGTGGAATTGCCCGCGATTTTACCGGGCCCCTTCGCGCGGCGGGCGCCACTCATAATTCCGGGATGCTGTTTCTGCTTTCCCCCGCGAAGTCGCTCGACTACGACACCCCCGTCCCCGCCGAAATCCCCGCCACCATTCCCCATTTCGAGGCCCCGCGCGGCCCCTCGGCCGAGTTGATCCGGCTGCTGCGCGACAAATCGCCGCAGCAGATCGCCGAACTGATGCACCTGTCGGACAACCTTGCCGCCCTCAACGTGGGCCGTTACCGTGCCTGGGCCGGCAAGAGCACGCCGACCAACGCGCGCCAGGCGGCCTTCGCCTTCAACGGCGACGTCTACGGCGGGCTCGACGCGCGCTCGTTCACGGCGGCGCAGCTCGCCTGGGCGCAGGAGCACGTCTGCATCCTCAGCGGCCTCTACGGCGTGCTGCGCCCGCTCGACCTGCTGCAGCCCTACCGCCTCGAGATGGGCACGCCGCTCGCCAACCGGCACGGCAAGGACCTGTACGCCTTCTGGGGCAGCCGCATCGCGGCGCACCTGAACGAGCGCCTCGCGGCCGACCGCACCCCGGTGGTGGTCAATGTGGCGTCGCAGGAGTACTTCCGCGCGGTCGACCTGAAGGCGCTCAAGGCGCGCGTGGTCGAATGCGTCTTCGAGGAATGGAAGACCGACCGCTACAAGATCGTGAGCTTCCATGCCAAGCGCGCGCGTGGGCTGCTCGCGCGCTGGGCGGTGCTGCACAAGGCGGCCACGCCGCGGGCGCTGGAAAAATTCGACCTCGAGGGTTATGGTTTCGATGCGCAGGCGTCCCGTGCCGAGCGGCTCGTTTTCAGGAGGAAGACTTGAGATGTCACAGGCGATCAGTCCCGAGCTGAAGGAATGGCTGGTGTCGCAGCTCGCGGCAGGGCATTCGGTGCCCGCGCTGCGCGCGTCGATGCGCGCGGCCGGCTGGCAGGACGCCGCGGCCGATGTCGCACTCGCGCAGCTCGAAGCCGGCTTTCCCCAGCTCGATCCCGTGAAGCCGCCAGCGCGCACCGAGATGCCCGGCCCCGACCTCGACGGCGCACCGCTCTACATCGACACCGATGACCGCCGCGTGCAGGTGCTCCAGACGATGCAGCATCCGCGCGTCGTCGTGTTCGGCAACCTCGTGTCGCCCGAGGAATGCGAGACGCTGATCGCCGCGGCGCGCGTGCGGCTCGCGCGTTCGCTCACGGTCGAGACGCGCACCGGCGGCGAGGTGCTCAACGTCGACCGCACCAGCGAGGGCATGTTCTTCGAGCGCGGCGAGAACGAATGCGTCGCACGCCTCGAACGACGCATCGCGAAGCTGCTGCGCTGGCCGCTCGAATTCGGCGAGGGCCTGCAGATCCTGCGCTATGCGCCCGGCGCGCAGTACCGCCCGCACTACGACTACTTCGACCCCGACGAGCCCGGCACGCCCACCATCCTGCGGCGCGGCGGCCAGCGCGTCGCCACGCTCGTCATGTACCTGCAGGAGCCCGAACAGGGCGGCGCCACCACCTTCCCCGACGTGGGCCTCGAAGTGGCACCCGTGCGCGGCACCGGCGTGTTCTTCAGCTACGACGCGCCCGATCCCGGCACCCGCACGCTGCACGGCGGCGCCCCGGTGCTCGCCGGCGAGAAATGGGTCGCGACCAAGTGGCTGCGCGAGCGCGAATTTCGCTAGCCGCATGAAGCTCCGCGCCAATGGCCTGCAGATCGAGGTCGACGACACCGGCGGCGAGGGGCGTCCGGTGGTGCTGCTCATCATGGGGCTGGGCATGCAGCTCCACGGCTGGCCCGACGAGTTCGTGCAGGGCCTGGTCGACGCCGGTTTTCGCGTGGTGCGCCACGACAACCGCGACGCCGGCCTGAGCGATGGCTTCGAGCATGCCGGCACCGGCAACGTCGTCTGGGAAACCATCCGCCACCGCCTTGGCCTGCAGGTGCGCTCGGCCTACACGCTGGCCGACATGGCGCGCGATTCGCTCGGCGTGCTCGACGCGCTCGGCATTGCGCAGGCGCATGTCGTCGGCGCCTCGATGGGCGGCATGATCGCCCAGCACCTCGCGGTCGCGGCGCCCGAACGCGTGACCCGCCTCGTGAGCATCATGAGTTCCAGCGGCGCGCGCGGGCTGCCGGGGCCGCGCAGCGACGTCGCGGCCATGCTGCTCAGGCGCCCGCTCGGCGGGGGCGAGGCCGACCTCGTCGCACACAGCGTGCGCCTCCTCAGGCTGATCCAGAGCCCGGCCTATCCGCAGACCACCGAAGCGCTGTCCGCGCGCCTCACCTTCAGCATGCGCCGGGCCTACCGGCCGTCCGGCATCTTCCGCCAGATGCTCGCGATCGGCGCCGATGCCGGCCGACCCCAGCTGCTTGCGCGCATCAAGTGCCCCACGCTGGTGCTGCACGGCGAGGCCGACGCGCTGGTGCCGATCGCCTGCGGCATCGACACCGCCAAGCGCATTCCGGGCGCCAGGTTCGTCGGCATACCCGGCATGGGCCACGACCTGCCGCCCGAGGTGTGCGCCATCCTCGTCAACCACATCGCGCCGTTCCTGCATGCGGCGACCGAACACTCCACACCATGAGCCTCGACAACATTCCCCCCAACACGCCCGAGCAGTCGCAGCTCGGCCGCGCCTCGGACTACGCCGACCAGTACGACCCCACGCTGCTGTTCCCCATTCCGCGGGCCACGCAGCGCGAAGCCATGGGCATCCGCGCCGGCGCGCTGCCGTTCTTCGGCGCCGACCTCTGGACCGCGTTCGAGGTCAGCTGGCTCAACCTGCGCGGCAAGCCGCAGCTCGCCATCGCGCACTTCACCATTCCCTGCGAGACGCCCAACATCATCGAGAGCAAGTCGTTCAAGCTCTACCTCAACAGCTTCAACAGCACGCCGTTCGCGAGCCTCGAGGCGGTGCGCGACCGGCTGCGCGCCGACCTCTCCGAAGCGCTCTGGCGCGGCAGCGACCAGGCCGCGGGCATCGGCGTGAAACTGCTCGCGCCCGACATGTTCGACCGCGAGCCGGTGCACGAGCTCGACGGCCTCGACCTCGATCGGCTCGACATCGAGTGCACCCACTACCAGCCTGCGCCCGAGCTGTTGTCGAGCGACGCCAGCCAGCCGCCCGTGAACGAGACGCTCACCAGCCGGCTGCTCAAGAGCAACTGCCTCGTCACCGGCCAACCCGACTGGGGCAGCGTGCAGATCCGCTACAGCGGCCCGGCCATCGACCAGGCCGGGCTGCTCGCGTACATCGTGAGCTTTCGCAACCACAACGAGTTCCACGAGCCCTGCGTCGAGCGCATGTTCACCGACATCTGGCAGCGCTGCCAGCCCAACAAGCTCGCGGTCTACGCGCGCTACACGCGGCGCGGCGGGCTCGACATCAACCCGTTCCGCACCAGTTGGCCGCAGGCGCTGCCGCCGAACGTGCGCACCGCGCGGCAGTAGCCGGTCCGCGCGCATCCCGAAGGCCCGCCCGCCTTGTCCGCCGACCTGAAGTCGCTGCGCCTGTTCGCCGCCGTGGCCGACCACGGCAGCATCAGCGAGGGCGCCAAGCGCTGCCACATCGCGCTGGCCGCCGCGAGCAAGCGCATCTCCGACCTCGAGGCGCGCGCCAGGCTGCCGCTCCTGGTGCGGCATGCGCGCGGCGTCACGCTCACCTCGGCCGGCCACGGCCTGCTGCTGCATGCGCGCGCCGTTCTGTCGGCGCTCGACCGGCTCGGCGCCGAGCTTGACGACTTCCAGAACGGCGTGGCGGGCGTGGTCAGCATCACCGCCAATGCATCGGCCATCGCGCAGTTCCTGCCGGCGCAGATCGGCTCGTTCCTGCGGCTGCATCCGGTGCTCAAGATCGACCTGCAGGAACGCGCGAGCACCGAGGTGGTGAAAGCGGTGCAGGCGGGCCTCGCCGACATCGGCGTGATCGAGGGCCAGACGCCCGCCGAAGGCCTCGAATGCCTGCCCTACCGCAGCGATGAGCTCGCGGTGGTGGTCGCGCGCGACCATCCGCTCGCGCGGCGCCGGCGCATCGGCGTGGACGAGGTGCTGCGCCACGACCATATCGTGGTACGCGAAGGCACGGCGCTGCACCGGGTGCTCGTGGCCGCCGCGCTCGAGGCGCAGGTGCCGCTCAAAGTTCGCATGCAGGTGGGCAGCTTCGACATGGTCTGCCGCATGGTCGAGCAGGGCGTCGGCATCGGCCTGCTGCCCTATGCGGCCATCCTGCCGCAGCTGCAGATCCTGAAGCTGCGCTGCCTCAAGCTCGATGCGCCCTGGGCCGCGCGCCGGCACCTGCTGTGCGTGCGCCGTGTGCACGAGCTGACCGTGGCCGCGCGCTCGGTGCTCGACCACCTCGGCCAGCCCGACTGATCGGTACCTGGCGTGAGCCTTCGCGCGGCACGAAGGCTCGCGCTCGCCAAAAAAGAATTGTTCTCCGGCGGCCGTCGCGCAAAGATGCGTGCAAACCAAAGGAGACATGCCCTTGAAGATCGTTCGCGTCAGCGCCACGCCGCTGAACATTCCCGTCACCATCGATGTGGTCGGCCTCAACAAGGAGACCTCGCTCTCGCTGTGCCTCACCGAGATCGAGACCGACACCGGCCTCGTCGGCCACGGCATGACCGCCATCACCGAGGAAGAGATCATCGCCGCCGCCGTGCGCGACGTGGCCGGCCCGGCGCTCATCGGCGAAGACCCGATGGCCACCGAGCGGCTGTGGGAGAAGCTCTACTGGCTGCTCTCGCCGCGCGGGCAGACCGGCTATGCGAGCCACACCATCGCCGCGCTCGACATCGCGCTGTGGGACCTGAAGGGCAAGGCGCTCGGCCAGCCGCTGTGGCGCCTGTTCGGCGGCGCGCGCGCCAAGGTGCCGGTCTATGCCACCTTCGGCTTCGGCTTCTTCGAGCGCGACCAACTCGCCGCCGCGGCCAAGCTCTGGGTCTCGCAGGGTTTCCAGCGCCTGAAGATGACGGTCGGCAACCACGCGCTCGCGCGCCGCGACGAGCCGCGCCCACTCGACGAAGTCATCGCCGAGGACGTGCGCCGCGTCGCGGCCGTGCGTGAGGCCGTAGGCCCCGACGTGAAGCTCTACGTCGATGCCAACTGCGGCCTCGACCTGTTCCATGCGACCGAGCTCGCGCACCGCATCGAGCCCTACGGCATCAGCTTCTTCGAGGAGCCGCTGACGCAGAACGACGTGCGCCAGATGGCCACGCTGCGCAGCCGCACGCGCATTCCGCTGGCGTGCGGCCAGAACGAGGGCCTGGCGTTCCGCTTCCGCGACCTGCTGGTGAACCAGGCCGCCGACGTGCTGCAGCCCAACGTGACGATCTCGGGCGGCTATTCGCAGTGCCTGAAGATCGCGGGCATGGCCGCAGCCTTCAACGTGCCGATCGACAACGGCGGCGCCTGGCCGTTCCACAACATGCACCTGCATGCGGGCGTGTCGAACGGCGGGCTGGTCGAATACCACTACGTCGCGGTGCAGATGCTCAAGCAGATCTTCGACGGCCTGCCGGTGCCCGAGAACGGCTGGCTCACGCTGCCCGAGGCGCCGGGGCTGGGCTTCTCGCCCAACGCCGACCGCGTGCGCGAATTGGCAAAGCTGCCCACCTCCGGCGGCAAGGGCAAAGCCTGAGCAAGAACACCCCGATGCCGCGCAGACGGCACTGACAGACAACCTGGAGACATGATGAAGAAAAAAGCTACGCACTCTGTTCGTCCCGCGCGCCGGCAGGCGCTGCGCGCAGCCATGGCACTGGGCCTGGCGGGCGCCTTTGCCGCGCCCGCCGCCTGGGCCCAGAAATATCCCGACAAGCCGATCCGCCTCGTGGTCGGCTATTCCGCCGGCGGCGGCGTCGATGCGGTCGCGCGGCTGCTCGGCACCCGGCTCGCCAATGTGCTCGGCCAGCAGATACTGGTCGACAACCGCACCGGCGCCACCGGCATGATCGCGGCCGAGTTCGTTGCCAAGTCGGCGCCCGACGGCTATACGCTCATGATGGGCGACAGCGCGCTGCTGGCCGCCAAGCTGCTGCAGCCGAAGGCGCCGGTCGATCCGCACACGAGCTTCAAGCCGGTGGCGG
>CAMLCW010000152.1 GCA_946478645.1 uncultured Variovorax sp. | reverse complement strand
CTGGGTCACCGTGGCATCGGCGGCGCCGATCTGCGCCTTGGCGAGCACCTTGAGCACATGGAAGCCCGCGCCCGAGCGGATCGGGCCGGCGATGCCATTGACCGGCGTCGACTGGATGGCTTCGACGAACAGCGAGGGATAGCGGTCGGCGGGGCGCATGCCGATGGCGCCGCCGTTGGCACGGTCGGGCGAATCGGAGTTCTCCTGCACCAGCTTGGCGAAGTCCTCGCCCGCGCGGGCGCGCTGCGCGAGGCCTTGCGCCTTCTGCTGCAGCGTGGCCAGTTGCGCATCGGTGGCGTTCTCGGGCACCGCGACGAGCAGGTGGGCCAGGTTCAGGTTCTGCAGCGACGCGTCCTTGTTGGGCGCGTTGCGCTGGTCGCGCAGGTATTCGTCGGCTTCGGCGTCGCTGACCTTGACCTTCGATTCGACTTCGCGGTCGCGCAGGCGCGTGAGCAGCAGCTGGTCGCGCAGGTCGTTGCGGAACTCGCGCGGCGAGATGCCTTCGGCCATCACGCGGCGGCGCAGCTCCTCGACGCTGAGCTGGTTCTGCCGCGCCACGGTCTGTTCGGCCTGGTCGATCGCGACGTCGTCCACCTTGATACCGCTTTCCTTGGCCAGCTGGAGCTGGGCGCGCTCGGCGATCAGGCGCTCGAGCACGAGGCGGGTGAGTTCGGCGCGCGGCACGCGCTCGGCCTCCGGATTCTCCCGGACCAGTCGCGTCACGCGCGACTGCACGTCGGTGTTGGTGATCGGCTCCGAATTGACCAGCGCGACGATGTACTCGGCCGCGCGCTGCACCGGGGGCGTGTTCGAAGGCGCGGCACGCGGTGCCGGGGGCGCGAGGCGAGGGCCTGCGCGCATGATGTCCGTGATGCCGCTGCCGCCGCCGGGACGCAGCCCCTGCTGCGCGCCCGCGCTTGCGGCCAGTGCCAGCAGGCAGCCCAGGGTCAGGATGGAACGTGTGTGTTTCATGGCGTTGCTCAATCGTCTCAGTCGTAATTGGTGAAGCGGCTCGGCCCTTCGGTCGGCTGGCGCAGGGGCTGGTAGCGCTGGATGTTCGTCCGCAAGGCCTGCATGGGGCTGGAGCCGATGCTCGAGAAGCCGACGAATTCGAGCTGGAACATGATGCGGGTGTTGGCCGTCACCTGGCCGGTCGTGATGCGCTGGAGCACCACGCGGCCGATCCAGCAGCAGCCGTCGTACTCGAATCCGAGCACGCCGTCGGTGAGCTTCCTGTCCTGCAGGCTGTAGTTGAGCCGGCCCACGGCGTACCAGCGGCCGCCGCCCTGGCCCTTGCCGGGGCCGAGGTCCTTGCCCTTGTCGCCCCACAGGTCGTTGAGCGGCCACTGCCAGCCCACGTCGATGGACTTGTTGCCGTCGGTGGCGAGCGGCACGCTCAGGGTGCCCGGCCCACCCGAGACGCCCGAGGTGTTCGGCGCCTGGTAGCGGAACGCGGCGCTGAGGTTGCGGTAGGGCCCGGGGTTGTAGCGCGCGCTGATCGCCGCGCGTTCGGAGCGCTGCGTGTCGGGGTTGTACTGGACCACGGTGTCCAGGCTCCACTTGGGCGTCCAGTTGATCTGCGCACCGACGAGCAAATCGCTCGCACGGTCGGTCACCGGCACGCCGCCAGGCAGGACGACGCGCTGGTCGCTGAAGCGCAGCCGCTGCGCCACGCCGAAGCGCGCGGCCTCGGCGCCGGTGTCGGGGTCGATCAGGCGCGAGGTCACGCCGAGCGTGAGCGTGTTGGTGTCGGAGATCCGGTCGTTGCCCGAGAACGCGTTCTCGGTGTAGATGGTCGCGAAGCTGAAGTCGTTCTCTGCCGAGTCGTAGTTCGGCAGCATGTTCTGGTTGCGGAACGGCGTGTAGACGTAGTACGCGCGCGGCTCCAGCGTCTGGCGGAAGGCGCGGCCGAAGTAGCTCGCGTCGCGCTCGAAGATCAGCCCGCTGTCGAGGCTGAAGGTCGGCACCGTGCGGTTGCTCGAGGTCGGCGAGAAGTACAGCGCATTCGGGTTGTAGGGCACGCCATTGACGTACTGGATCCCGTTGAGCGTGAGCCGCGGCAAATCGGCTTGCGGCCGGTAATAGTTGTACGAGGCCGTGTTCAGCTGCAGCTTCGGAATGACGAAGGAGCTCGGCGTGATGAACGGCCGGCTGATCGTGGCCACCGCCAGCGCCCGGTCGCCGTCGGGCTGCGACTGCTGGATGACGTCGAAGCCCGGCTGGCCCGCGAGGATGCTGTTGACGCGGAAGCGCGTGTAGTCGAGGTTCAGCGCCACGTCGAAGCCGTGCCAGTCGTACTTGTTGTAGTTGGCCGTGATCTGCGGCATCCGGTCGTACGAGGGCACGATCGGCGCCAGGCTGTACTGCAGCGTCTGGTAGCGCAGCGCACGGATGCCGCCGTTCCAGTCGCCCTTGCTCCAGTTGAGCGAGGCTTCGTTGGGCAACTGGCGCTGCGCCAAGGTCGGCGTGCGCGTGAAGTCGCGCCAGTAGTCGTCGTCGCTGACGCGGTTGATGTTGATGTTGGCCGAGAGCGAATCGAGCCCCAGCGCCCGGGCGTCGAAATCCTGGTGGTGGTTGGCCCAGATGCCCCAGCGCTTGGTGCCGGGCCTGCGGCCGAACGACAGGTCCGCGGCCGAGATCTCGCCGTTGGCGAGCTGCTGCTGCTGCAGCGCACGCGCCTCGTTGTAGCGTTGGCCGACCAGGCGGTCGCTGCCCATCAGGTCGAGGCGGATGCTGCCGCTGTAGTCCTTCTCGAGGTAGCGAAACTCGGAACCCAGGTTGAGGCCGCGCTTGCTCATGAGCGTGGGCGTGAACGTGGCGTCGCGGTTCGGCGCGATGTTCCAGTAGTACGGCTGCGAGATCTCGATGCCGTTGGTGTTGTCGAGGCCCACCGTCGGCGGCAGCAGGCCGCTCTTGCGCTCGTTGGACAGCGGGAAGCTCACGCTCGGCAGCGGCGGCGTGCTGATGCCCATGAAGCTCAGCCGTGCGTCGGTGGCGACGCCGACGTTCTCCTCGGTGTCGGTGGTGAGCGTGGCCGCGCTCAGGAGCCAGGCCGGCATCCAGCCCGGAAAGTCCTCGCGGCGGCAGGTGGTGTAGGTGGCGCTTCGGGCCACCGAGACGTTGCTGTCGACGAAGTCGATGCGCTGCGCATTGCCGTGGCCGCCGGTCGCGAGGAAGCTGTAGCGCACATTGTTGAAGAAGCCCTCGAAAGTCTCGAGCTTGAGCTCGAGCTCGGGGCCCTCGTAGACGTTGCCGGCCTGGTTGACGCGCACGTTGCCGAGCGCCTTGGCGCGGTCGTCGGGCTGGTAGTACTCGAGCCGGTCGGCCGAGATGGCGACATCGCCGCGGCGCAGCGTGGCGTTGCCTTCGACGACGGTCTCGAGGTCCTGGCGGCCCGAGAGGCGGTCGCCGGTGATCAGGCTCGGCAGCTGGCTGCGCACGGCCTCGGGCAGGGTCTCGGTGAGCTGCGGCGTGCGCCGCAGCGTGAGCGGGCCGTCGAGGCCGCCGGCCGGCTGCGCGAACGCGCCGTGCGCATGCAGCAGCGCCAGCGACAGCAGCGCCAGCGGCAGGGGCGGACCGGAGCGCCTGAAGGCGACACGCTGGCGCATCAGGCCTCCCGCCGCATCGTTCCGCAGGCCGCCCGCACGCTGGCAGGGCGGCGCTGCGAATGCACAGGGTGCCAAACGGGGAGGCTTTGGATCGTAGGCATCGGTCAGAACGAAGGATCGTCGGGAGGACGGCGCGGCAGGCCGGCCGGTTGCAGGAGCCGGCGGCAACCCGTTCGACTTGCAAGGGCCGCCGGAGTTGCCGCGCCAGGCGGATTTGTAGAATCGATTATCCATGACAGCACCTTCGCTCCCGGCCGCCGAGCCCGCCGCCCCTGCCATCCCCGTGACCTGGGCCGATCCCGGCCGCGCCGCGGCCTTCGATGCCTGGCTGGCGGGCATCGCCGGCGCGCACGGCCTGCTGCCTGAAAGCGTGCGCCTCGCCTCGGCCGACGCGAGCTTCCGCCGCTATCTCCGCGTCGATGCGGCCGGCGCCGCGGGCACGCGCATCGTCATGGACGCCCCGCCCGAGAAGGAGAACAGCGAGCCCTTCGTGCAGATTGCGCGCCTGATGGCCGAAGCCGGCGTGAAGGCCCCGCAGGTGCTCGAATGGGACCGCGCGAACGGCTTCCTGCTGCTCGACGACCTCGGCCGCCAGACCATGCTCGACGTGATCGACCCGGCCCGGCCCGAGGCGAGCCGGCCGCTCTACGGCCAGGCCATCGACGCACTGATTCGCTGGCAGCTGGCCTCCAGGCCGGAGGTGCTGCCGCCCTACGACCGGGCGCTGCTCGAGCGCGAGCTGGCGCTGTTCCCTGAGTGGTACATCGGGCGGCATCGCGGCATCGCCGTCGAGGGCAAGCTGAAGGAGCGGCTGGAACGCAGCTTTGCGCTGATCGTCGAAAGCAATCTCGCCTCGCCGAATGTCTACGTGCACCGCGATTTCATGCCGCGCAATCTCATGGTGGCCCCCACGCTCGGCACTGGCGTGTCCTCGCTGCCCCCCGAGGGGGCGCTCGCCGCCTTGGGGCGGCCCGGCGGCGGCTCGGCCGGCGCTGAACTCGGCGTGCTCGACTTCCAGGACGCGGTCTACGGCCCGATCACCTACGACATCGCGAGCCTGATGCGTGACGCCTTCCTGAGCTGGGACGAGGAATTCGTGCTCGACGTCACGGTGCGCTATTGGGAAGCGGCGCGCAAGGCGGGGCTGCCGGTCGATGCGGACTTCGGCGCCTTCTACCGTGCGGTCGAATGGATGGGGCTGCAGCGCCACCTCAAGGTGGCCGGCATCTTCGCGCGGCTCACGCTGCGCGATGGCAAGCCGCGCTACCTGGCCGACACCCCGCGCTTCATCGGCTACATCCGGTCCACCGCGAGCCGCTACATGGAGCTCACGCCGCTGCTGCGCGTGATCGACGAGATCGAAGGCAGCTCGCCGCTGGTCGGCTTTGCCTACGGTCGGGTCTAGGCCGGGTCCAGCCAGCGCATGCCGCGTTTCCACTGTGCCGTTCCCCTGAGCGCAGGCGCCACGCTCGCGCTGCCGCCGGGCGCGGCGCGCCATGTGCAGGTGCTGCGGCTGCAGCCGGGCGACACGATCACGCTGTTCGATGGCACGGGTGGCGAATACCAGGCGATGGTCGAGCGCATGGGCCGCAGCGAGGTGTCGGTCGTGGTCGGCCAGCACGCCGCCGTCGAGCGCGAAGCCCCGCGCCCGGTGCATCTGGCCGTGGGCATGCCGGCCAACGAACGCATGGACTGGCTGGTCGAGAAGGCCACCGAACTCGGCGTGGCGAGCATCCAGCCGCTGGCGACGGCGCACGGCGTGCTGCGCCTCGCGGGCGAGCGCGCCGAGAAGAAGCGCGCGCACTGGGAGGCGATCGCGATCGCCGCCTGCGAGCAGTGCGGACGCAACCGCGTGCCGCTGGTCCATCCGGTGCGCGCCTTTTCGAAGGTCGCCGACTGGGCCCCGGCCGTCGCGAACGACGCCGCACTGCGCCTGGTGCTGAGCCTGGCCGACGGCACCCGGCCCCTGTCCGAAGCCGCCGCCTCCTCCTCGCCGGCCGACCGTGCGGTGCTGGTCCTGAGCGGCCCTGAAGGCGGGCTCAGCGGCAGCGAGGAAAAAGAGGCGCTGGCCTGCGGCTTCGCGCCGGTCACGCTGGGCGCGCGCGTGCTGCGCGCGGAAACCGCGGCGCTCGCCGCGCTGGTCTCCCTCGCAGGGCCGTAGCGCAGCCGCGGCCGGCCTGCTTCACCGATTTTCACAACGACACGACAAGGACCTCCACGCCATGCTCCGCACGCCACGCCCCCTTCGCCGCCTCGCGCCGCTCGCCCCGCTGGTCCTCGCGATGTTCTGCGCGGTGCAGGGCGCGCAGGCCCAGAACAGTGCCGTGGCGCCCACGCCGGCCCAGGTCTCACCCGAGGTGGAGAAGGCCTTCACCCAGCTGATGGCGGCGCCTGCGGTGCAGAAGCTGCTCGAGGCGGTCAAGGCCGACCACGAGCGCTCGATCGACGACCTGAAGATGCTGACCGAGATCGAAGCGCCGCCGTTCAAGGAGCAGAAGCGCGCAGAGGCTTTTCTCGCGCGCATGAAGGCGCTCGGCCTCGCCGATGCGCGCATCGACGCCGAAGGCAACGTCGTCGGGCTGCGCAAGGGCACGGGCAACGGCCCCAAGCTGCTGGTCTCGGCCCACCTCGACACGGTGTTTCCCGCCGGCACCGACGTGAAGGTGAAGGAGCGCGACGGCAAGCTCCACGCCCCGGGCATCGCCGACGACACGCGCGGCCTCGCGGTGCTGCTGTCGTGGCTCAAGGTGCTCAACGAGCAGAAGGTCCAGACCGTGGGCGACCTGCTGTTCGTCGCCAATGTGGGCGAGGAAGAGCTCGGCAACCTGCGCGGCATGAAGGCGATCTTCCGCGACCACCTCGACATCGACGGCATGGTCGGGCTCGAGCCCTCGCCCGACGGCAACGTGCTGATCCTCGGCACCGCGAGCCACCGCTATGAAGTGACGTTCAAGGGCCCGGGCGGCCACAGCTTCGCGGCCTTCGGGCAGGTGCCGAGCGCGATCCACGGCATGGGCCGCGCGATCGCCAAGATCGCCGAGGTGCGCACGCCGAGCTTCCCGAAGACCACCTTCACCGTCGGCACGGTGGGCGGCGGCACCTCGGTCAACACGATCGCGCCTGATGCGCGCATGGCGATCGACATCCGCTCGGACGACATGGCCTCGCTGCTCGAGACCGAGAAGAAAATCCTCGCGGCGATCGACGAAGCCGTGGCCGAGGAGAACAAGCGCTGGAGCGTCGGCACGCTGAGCGCCAGCAACAAGCTGATCGGCGACCGGCCGGGCGGGCGCACGCCGGCCGATTCGGTGATCGTCGAGGCGGCCACGCGCTCGAACAGCGCCTTCGGCCACAAGACGCTGCTGCGCGGCGGCAGCACCGACGCCAACGTGCCGATGTCGTACGGCATTCCGGCCATCATCATCGGCGGCGGCGGCAAGGCCGCGGGCTTCCACGCCCTGAGCGAATCGATCGACGTGACAGATGCCTGGAAGGGCGCGCAGAATTCGCTCGTGACGGTGCTCGGCCTGGTCGGTGTCCAGGGCGTGAGCCCTGCGCTGCTGCCCAGGCGGCCGGCACGCACCAGGTAAGCTCCGTCAGGTTCTCTCTCACTCTTTGAAGGAAAAGGCCATGGGAATGCTCGATTCGGTACTCGGTCAGGTGCTCGGCGGCGCCGCCTCGCAGCAGCAGCAGCCTTCGGCGCCAGGCGCAGGCATGGGCGAGCTCGGCGGGCTCGCGGGCGTGCTCGGCAGCCTGCTCGCCAACAGCGGCGGGCAGGGCGGGCTCGGCGGACTGGTCTCGAAGTTCGAGCAGGCCGGCATGGGCGACGTGGTCGGCTCGTGGATCGGCAAGGGCGAGAACCAGCCCGTCTCGGGCGACCAGCTGGAGAACGCGCTCGGCAGCGACACCATCGCCAACATCGCGGCCAGGCTCGGCATCAATGCGCAATCGCTGCTGCCGATGCTGGCCACCATGCTGCCGGTGCTCATCGACCAGCTCACGCCCAACGGCAAGGTGCCCGAGGAGGGCGTGGACAACCCGAACGACCTGTTCGGCGCACTCGGCGGCCTGCTGCAGAACCGGCAGGGCTGAGCCCCGCTTTGCACGCCGTGGACCCCGCGCCCTCCCGGGCGCTTTTTTTTGCCCTACCGTCATGAACCGCAACCTCTGGCTGCTTGCCATCTGCCAGGGCCTGTTCCTGACCAACAACGTCACCTTCATCGCGATCAACGGCCTGGTCGGCCTGCGCATCGCGCCGCTCGGCTGGATGGCGACGCTGCCGGTGATGGGCTACGTGGTGGGCGGTGCGCTCGCCACCGGCCTGGTGGCGCGCTCGCAGCAGCGCTTCGGCCGCCGCGGGTCGTTCCAGATCGGCCTTGCGGTGGCGCTCGGGTCGGCGCTGCTGTGCGCCTTTGCCGCGGTCACCGAAAACTTCTGGCTGCTGTGCTTCGCCACGGTGGTGGCCGGCTACTACAGCGCCAATGCGAGCCTCTATCGCTTCGCAGCGGCCGAACTCGCGGGCCCCGAGTGGCGCGAGAAGGCGGTCTCGCTGGTGATGGCGGGGGGATTGATCGGGGCCGTGCTCGGGCCCAACCTGGCCACCGCCACGCGCGAGGCGCTCACCGTGCCGTTCGCGGGCGCTTACGTGGCGCTCGCCGCGGTGGCGCTGCTGTCGATGCTCGTCATGCGCTTCATCGAGTTTCCGCCCGCGCTGCCACGCCGGCAAGGCGCGGCAGCCGGACGGCCGCTGGGCGAGATCATGCGCCAGCCGGTGTTCATCGTCGCGGCGGCGGCCGGCGCGCTGGGCTACGGCGTGATGAACCTGCTGATGGCCGCGACCCCGATCGCGATGCAGGTCTGCAGCCTGCCGTTCTCGGACGCCGCGCTGGTGCTCGAGTGGCACGTGATCGGCATGTTCGCGCCGGGCTTCTTCACCGGCCACCTGATCCGCCGCTTCGGCGCGCTGCCCGTGATGGGCGTAGGGCTGGCGCTCAACCTCGCCTGCATCGTGGTGGCGCTTTCGGGCGTGGACCTGCACAACTTCTTGGTGGCGCTGTTCCTGCTGGGCGTGGGCTGGAACTTCCTCTTCACCGGCAGCACGACGCTGTCGCTCACGGCCTACACGCCCGAAGAACGCGACCGTGCACAGGGCGCGCTCAACTTCTGCGTCTTCGGCACGCTGGCCGTGACCTCGTTCGCTTCGGGCGTGCTCGTGACCACGCAGGGCTGGCAGCTACTGAACTACGGCTCGCTGGTGCCGGTGGCGATCACGGGCGCCGCGCTGCTGTGGCTGGCGCAGCGCAACCGGCGCGCTGCGGCGGCGGCCAAAGCCTGATGCGCCCTTAGGCGACAGCCGCGGCGCGGTGGGCCGCCGGCAGTGCCGCGATCACCTCGGCCACGGCCGCGGTGAGCTTCTTGGCATAGGGCACATGCAGGAACTCGTTCGGGCCGTGCGCATTGCTCTTCGGGCCGAGCACGCCGCAGACCATCATCTGGGCCGTGGGGAAACCGGCGCTCAGCATGTTCATCAGCGGGATCGTGCCGCCCTGGCCGATGTAGCCGCAGGACGCACCGAAATGCGCCTTCGAGGCCTTGTTGAGCGCGTCCTCGAACCATGGCGTGATCGTGGGTGCGTTCCAGCCGGTGGCGCCGCCGCCGCTTTCGAAGGTGACGCGGGCCTGGTAAGGCGCGTTGTCCTCGAGCAGCGCCTTGAGCTCCTGCACCGCCCGGGCCGCATCGACGAGCGGCGGCAGGCGCAGCGACAGCTTGAAGGCGGTGTAGGGGCGCAGCACGTTGCCCGCGTCCTTCAGTGCCGGGAAGCCTTCGGCGCCGGTCACCGAGAGCGTGGGCTTCCAGGTGCGGTTGAGCAGTGCCTCCACCGGGTCGGTGGTGGTCGGCAGCGCGAACGTGGTCGAGCCGCCGCAGTCGTAGTGCGCCCACGGAAAGCGCTTGTAGACCTCTTCGCCGAGGATCGCGGCCGTGGCCCTGGCCTGCGCGAGCCGGTCGGCCGGCACTTCGCAGTGGAAGCTCGCGGGCAGCAGGCGGCCGGTCTTGCTGTCCTCGAGCCGGTCGAGCACCTGCCGCATGATGCGAAAGCTCGAGGGCACCAGGCCCGAGGCGTCGCCCGAATGAATGCCTTCGGTCAGCACCTCGACCTTGAGCGTGCCGCTGGCCATGCCGCGCAGCGAGGTCGTGAGCCACAGCTGGTCGTAGTTGCCGGCGCCCGAGTCGAGGCAGATCACGAGCTCGACCTGGCCGAGCCGCGCACGCAGCGCATCGACGTAGGGCAGCAGGTCGTAGGAGCCGCTCTCTTCGCAGGTCTCGATCAGGCCCACGATGCGCGGATGCGCCGCGCCCTGGTTCTTGAGCGCCTGCAATGCCGCGATGCTCGCGTAGACCGCATAGCCGTCGTCGGCGCCGCCGCGGCCGTAGAGCAGGCCGTCCTCGTACTTGGGCGTCCAGGGGCCGAGATCGTTGCGCCAGCCGGAGAACTCGGGCTGCTTGTCGAGGTGGCCGTACATCAGCACCGTCTCGGCCATGTCCGTGCCGGTGGCCGGCACTTCGAAGAACAGCACCGGCGTGCGGCCCTCGAGGCGAACGATCTCGAGCTTGAGCCCCTCGACCTTCTGCGCCTCGACCCACGCCGCCGCATTGCGCAGCACGGTCTCGAGGTAGCCGTTGGCCGACCACTCCTTGTCGAAGCCCGGCGACTTGGCGGGAATGGCGATGTAGTCGGTGAGCTGGCGCAGGATGTCGCCGTCCCACCGGGCGGTGACGTCGGAGAGGGCGCGCTCGGCGTCGAGCGTGCCGGCGGGCATTTCGCGGTGCAGGGGGGCGTTCATCGGGGTTCTCCGCTAGAGGCAAAAGTGCATTTTGCGCCTTGCGGCAACCGCGCGTAGAGTGCGGCGTTCCCAACCCGGAGCGCAACGTGACCAAGGCAACATCGACGCGGACGACGGACATCAGAGTGGGCATCGGCGGCTGGACCTTCGAGCCCTGGCGCGACAACTTCTATCCCAAGGGGCTCGCCCACGCCAAGGAGCTCGGCTATGCAAGCCGGCATGTGAGCGCCATCGAGGTCAACGGCACCTACTACAGCACCTTCAAGCCCGAGACCTTCCGCAAGTGGCACGCCGAGGCGCCCGACGATTTCGTGTTCTCGATGAAGGCCTCGCGTTACGCGACCAACCGCAAGGTGCTCGCCACCGCGGGCGAGTCGATCGCGCGCTTCATCGACAGCGGCGTGGGCGAACTCGGCGACAAGCTCGGCCCGATCGTGTGGCAGTTCATGCCGACGAAGCAGTTCGATGCCGAGGACTTCGAGGCCTTCCTCGCGCTGCTGCCCAAGAAAGAAGGCAGCCGCACGCTGCGCCACGTGATGGACGTGCGCCATGAGAGCTTCATCACGCCCGCCTACAAGGCGCTCGCCAAGAAATACAAGGTGTCGACCGTGTTCACCGACGCGGACAAATTCCCCTCGTTCGAGGAACCCGAGGGCGACGTCGCCTATGCGCGGCTCATGATGGCCGACGCCAAGCAAAAGACCGGCTATGCGCCGAAGGCGCTCGACGACTGGGCCGAGCGCGCGAAGGCCTGGACCACCTCGCCGAAGAAGCGCGAGGTGTTCGTCTATTTCATCAACGGCGCCAAGGAAAAAGCACCGGCCGCGGCCGGTGCCCTGCTGGAGCGCCTCGGATGGACCCCGCCCGCCGCGTAACAGGCGCGGCGCGCCTTCTTACGAAGCCTTTGCCCCGAAGCTGATCTCGCCCGAGATCTGGCCACCTTCCTCGATCACGATCTTGCCGTAGCGGACCTTGCCGGTGACCTTGCCGGTCG